>JBOGYU010000076.1:0-13304 GCA_050696935.1 Solirubrobacteraceae bacterium
TCGCTACATGGTCCGCCCGGCCGGCGCGTGCAGCGGCTCGCGGCGATCGCGCCGCGCGAGCTGGTGGAGGCGATCGTGTCGGGTCGGCCGCGCGGCGAGTGGCGCGTGGGAGGGCTGCGCGCGCGGTTGCTCGTTGTCAGCGCAACGTGCCTCTCGGTCGATCTCGAGCGGCTATGAGCCGACCAGCCCCCGGTACGCGAACGACTCTGAACCCACCGAGGCTCCGGCGAACCGAGTACCGACACCCGCTAGGGTCGGGCTGCCCGGGCGCCCTTTTCGGCAGGCCCGGTGCGCCAACCCTTGGGAGGCGCCCCATGACCACCCGCAACATTGGCATCGCTGCCATCGCCGCCGTCGTCGTCATCATCATCGTCATCGTCCTGCTCGTCTAACGCCACACACGCGACGGTCGAGGAACGAGAGTTCGGGACGGTCGCTCGATAGCCGCTAGATGAGCGTGCGCACCCAGGCGAGACCTTGTCACAACCAGTGGTCGGGTTCCACGAGACTTGCGCCCACTCAATCTTCGTCGGTCCCGGCACTCTTCAGCAACCCTTGCGGCGGTTTCACCACCAAGATGATCCCGCGCCGACCAGCGGACACAGAGAGCCCACCGCCAACCGCCACGAGAGACGCGCTCCGCGTTCGTGATAACACCCTGAACCCGGACCGGCGCGCTGCGCCGCGGCGCTGACGAGCCCAGCAGGCGTGTAGTGCCCTGCTCGCCGCGCTCGCGGGCGCGGGCTACAGCACTGGCTCTGAGTCCTCGAAGGCGGTCTCGGGGCGGATGTAGCCCCGCAGCACGGCGAGGTTCTTGTGGCGGGTGACGCGCGCGATCTTGCGCTCCTCGACTTGTAGCGCGGCTGCGGTAGTGGTGTAGCCGGCCCGGAGGCTGTGGCCCGCGAGCCTAGCCGGGTCCAGGCCGGCGGCGCGGGCGCGGCGCTTGACGATCAGGGCGACCGACTGCGAGCTGAGACGTCCACCGAGGCGCTCGCCGCGGTGCATGCGCCGGAACATCGGGCCCGCGGTCAGGCCGCCGCCGTCCAGCCACGCGCGCAGCGCCCGTACCGGGCACAGCGCGGCATCGGCGGCGCGGTGCAGGGGAACGGTGTCGCCGGCGCCCTCCTGGTCGGTCTTGGAGGCCGGGATCGTCACGAGCACGCCGCGGTCGGTGGTGAAGTCCAGGTGCTCGACGTCGATCGCGACCAGCTCTGAGCGGCGAAAGGCACCGGCGAACCCAACTAGCAGCACGGCGCGGTCGCGCAGCCCGGTCAGCGTGTCGGTCGGGATCTCGGCGACGACCTCGGCCAGTGGCGAGCGCCGCAGCGGATCCTTGCGCGCCGGCGCGACCTTGTGCTGTCGGCGGATGCCCTTGAGCACCGCCCGGACGACCTCGGTGTCGACCGGGTTGGCGAGCTGCTCGAGGCGGTGGCGGTAGGCGATCGCGCGCACCACGCCGCGAACGCCCGCCAGTCGCTTTCATAGGCGCGCAGCGTCGCCGGTGCCAGCCCGGCCATTGCGTAGCTCTCCGCGGCCTCGAGCTCGCCGGCGAGATCGAGCTCCGCGGCTGACGCGATCGGTTCCAGGGCACCGTCTATTTCCCATCAGTAGCGGTAACGGCGCTTCTCGCTACTGATTTCGAGACGCCTGCGCGCAGTCCTCCATCGGGCCCAAAAAGATCGGCTCACGCTGTCATCCCGACGAGCGCGCCGAGCGCCGAGCATCCGAGACCGGCCACAATGAGCTCCCAGCCTTGGCGAGTGGCCTTGAGCATCTCGACACGTAGCTGTTCACGCTGGGCGGCGAGCCGCTGGTCCCACTCGCGGCGCTCGAGGGAGCGATCCTTCTCCGCCCGGTTCAGGCGGTCGCGAAGGACGTCTACCTGGTCATTGACGAACCCGAGCCAGTCGCGGTCCGAGATCGTCTCGCGGTCGACTGCTGGGTGGCCGACGGTGACCGTGCCGCCAGCGCTGCCGCTGGCGGTCGCCGGGGCGGCCCTGATAACCGCGGGGATGGTCTTACCGCGCTTGCGGATCCACCAAGTCCTCACTTGCTCGCGCCGCAGCGCCCACCACCGGTCAAGCCCCCGCTTGACTTCGATGGTCGCATCGGCAGCGGCCTCCAGCCAGGCGCGTACTACGGCAACGCCAAGCGCGGCGAACCAGAGGCCGAGCAGCTGCACGATTCCGGCCGCTACCTTCGTCGGCCAGGACCACAAGACAGCCAAGGCGAGCAGTACGAGTGTGGCTCCGACCGAGCCCTCGCCGACCCACTTCAGCAGCCGGTCTTGGCCGCCAGCGACCTGGTTGCTCGAAGCCTCGCCGGGCACGTTCATAGTCGGCTCTGGCGGGTGGGCGCTGCTGCAGGCCGCCGGCACGGTCGGGCCTAGTGCTCGGGCTCACCGAGGCGGCGAGCGAGGGGACCGATGTCGTCCGCGGCGTCAGCTGTGGCCACGTGCGCCGCATGCGCGTCGAGACGGAGGATGCGGTCCACACGGTCGAGCTAAGAACGCAGAAGACAAACGACATCGAGGCGGGCCTGCTCATAGCCGCCGTCGTCTGCCAGGTCATCGCCGTGCTGCTCGTCGCGCTGGCGGTGATCGACCTCCTTTGACCCTGCGGTGACCACCGTTCGAGCGAGGTCGCCCCATCCGTGGCTGCGTCGAGTTGGCGGTGCCCTTGGCAACTGCTGGGTCTTACTCGACCTCGGCGGGCTCGTCGGGGCCCCGCAGGCGCTCGCGGCCGCGCTGGACGGCGGCGATGAACTTGGAGAGGTTGACCTCGAGGGTGTCGAGGATCTCGTCGGCGTAGTCCTCGGCGCCCAGGCGGATCTCCTGCTCCCGGGCCCGCGCGTCATCGATGATCTCCTCCGCCGAACGCTCGGCCTGGCGAATCAGCTCGTGCCGGGAGACGAGCTGGCTCTGGCGCTCGCGCGCCTCCTCGAGGATCTGCTCGGCCTCGCGCTTGGCCTCGGCCAGCATCTCCTCGCGCTCCTTGACGATCCAGCGCGCCTGCTCAATCTCCTCGGGGATCGTCGACCGCATCCGGTCGAGAATGTCGTAGATCTTCTCCTTGTCCACGCGCACCTGGTCCCTCAGCGGGACCTGCTTGGCGCTGTGGACGAGGTCGTGCAGCTCGTCGATCAATTCGAGGACGTCCATGGGCGGTCCTGGCCGGGACGCACGCGGGTCAGGAGCTTATGCGACCGCCTCCTGCGATCGCCATCGGTGGCCGAGCGCGACCTCGAACCCGTTCGCGCGTGAGCGGGCCGTGCCCTCATGCCTTCGAGTCGTGCATCTTGCGTGACACCCCAACGTTCCTGGGCGGTAAAGAGCACGAGGCGGGCCTGTCGACTGACGCGCAGTGGATCGAGTCCGGCCGCACGCCGACCTGACGATCCTCGACCACGCTCGTGTGCCAGCTTCGAGCGCCGACCCGGCGCCCGCGCGAACTTCGATCAGCTGCGCCCGGGCGTCGTCACGCTGGCTGTTCGAGGCGTTGGCGGTCTTGCCCACGAGGGCGATCTTCGCGGCCGTGGCGGACGCTCCTGCCCCGTTTCGGAATGGCCGTTATGAAATGGGCCAGGCCGACAGCGCACCTATTGACTGGGCTCGGCCTGTGAGTGGACACGTTGATGTCAGCGGTTTGGCCAGGTTCGTGTCAGCGGTTTGGACAGGTTCGTGTCAGCGGCCGTAGAGCGCGCTGAGGCGCGGCGGTCGCCTCGCACTTCCGCTTCGCCAGGGCCAAAGCAGGAGCCGAGCACGCGGTGGGACGTACTTCTGCTGGTCGTCCATTCCAGTCGTCTGACGCTCGACTTGCGAGACGCTCGCAATCCACGCGCAAGCGGTTGTCCCGGTCGAACGGCGGGTACGGTGAACCGACATCCGTTGTCTCGCGGGATACGGACCGCGGCGGTCTCTTAGTGCTCCGAGTCGGAAGTTCCGTCCGGCTCACGCGGCGACTGCGAGGTGTCGTGCCTCGCGGTCAGCCAGCCGCTGCAGCCACCGGTTCAGATCGTCGCGCGAGAAGTTCCACCCGAACGGCTCGGCGATTTCGTTGTAGAGCTGCTCGAACTCGTTCAGGCGCCGGGCGACCAAGGCGAGCGAGTTGAAGTCGTTGGGCGTGAGCACCTTGCGCTGGACGATCGAGAAGTAGATCTCGACTTGGTTGAGCCAGCTCGCGTGGAGGGGCGTGTGGACCAACACGAGGTTGGGCCAGCGGCCCTCGAGCCGCTCGATCGATGCCTGGCCGCGGTGCGAGGAGCCGTTGTCGACGATCCAGAACACGCGCTGCGCCGAGGCGTAGGGCTCCTTGGTCATCACCTGCCAGACGAGCCGGTCGAAGGGTTCGATCCCGCCCTTGGGCTCCGAGCGCCCGAACACCTTGCCGCGCCGCACGTCCCAGGCGGCGAGGTAGGTGAGCGCTCCGCGGCGCTCGTAGGTGTGCTCGACCCGCTGCCCGCGCCCACCGCCGGGGGCGGGCGGCAGCGTCTCATGGATCCGTCGCCGCGCCTGGATCGAGGGCTTCTCGTCGGCCGAGATCACGTACTCGCCGGGATGCAGCAGCTTGCCCTCCCAGCGCCCCTGGTAGAGGTCGAGGATCCGGCCGGCCTTCTCGGCGAAGTCGGGATCGGTAGGGAAGATCCAGGAGCGGTGCTGCCAGGGACGGATCGCGTCCTCGCGCAGCCAACGCACGATCGTCGATTGCGAGACCTCGGCGATGCCGCGCTCGATGACGAGCCGGTGAACGTCAGCCGTTGAGCGGCGCGAGAGCGGCGCGCCCTCGCTCGGCGGCTCGCAGGCGATCGCCTTGACCTCGGCGATCTGCTGAGGGGGGAAAGCGGCGCGGCCGGCCGGCGCGCTGCTTGTCCTTGAGCCCCTCGAGACGCTGCTCGCGGAATCTTCGTCGCCAGCGGCCCACGTTTTTGGGGCTCATGTCCAGCCGTGCGGCGATCTCGACGTTCGAGAGCCCCTCGGCGGCATAGAGGACGAGCTTCGCGCGCTGGACATCCCGATGTGGCGCCTTCTGCAGCCCGGCGACCCGCTCAAGCTCGCTGCGTTCCTCGGCGCTGAGCGTGATCTCCGTGAGCCTCGCCGCCATCGCCGACAGAGTTCGGCGCACGAGACATAACTCCTCCACCGACGGGGACAGGACTTACGACTCGGAGCACTTAGCTAGGCGGACTGGTGTCGTCGTTCGTCGCCGCTCCGTCGGTTTGTCATGTTTCAGGGGTCGTGGCGCTCGCTGTCGCAGGCATTGGCGGAACTCTGCTCCCGGGCGGTCCGGGCGCTGCCGCCTCGTCCAGGACACTGGTGAGCGGCGCGGACGGCCGGACGCCGCTGCTGCGCTTCAACGGCCGGGCGGAGCGAGCATCCGCGGCGCTCGTTCGGGACGAGCGCGGCGATCGAAGGCGCAACGGGTCGGGTGGTATCGAATTCACGCCGCTTGCGTCAGCGTTTCATCCTGAGCCTGCTGGCCGGCCGGTCTTTTGGTCTCGCCCGCGGGGCCGCCGGGGTGTGGATCTTCTCCTCTCCGTAGGGGATGAGGCGCACCGGGCCGACGAGTCCGTAGGGCTGCCGGTCGACGTTCTCGAACACGGGCAGGAGCGTGCGGAGCCTGTTGCGCAGCGTCGTGGCGACCTCGACCTCGATCTCGTTGGTTCCGTTCTCGAGATGGCGGCTGATGTCGATCGCCGGGTTGTCGGGATCGACGTAGCCGGCGCTCTGTCCGTTGACCTTGAGCCGGGCGGAGTCGAAGATCGGGCCGAGTTCGATGCGGGCGCCGTCGGCGCCGGTCCATTCGCTGCTCAGCTCGATCTGGGTGGTGTAGCGGCCGATTCCCGAGACATCCTCGAGCTCGGGGATCTCCGGCCAGGTGCGCAGCGAGTCGAGGTCGAGCTCGTGCGGGACCTTGGCCGTCTCGGTCGCGGTCGCCCCCGGCTGCCAGTCCTCGACCGACAGGTGCCAGTCGGAGAGCGACCGCGAGTCCGGAAGCCCTTCGATCGTCGACTCGACGCTGCGACCGTCGCTGAGGTCGGTCGTGTAGGTGCCGGGGCTCGTGGCCCGGATCCGGAGCTCGCCCTCGGCGCCGATGACCGCCGCGTCGCCCGTCGTGGCCGTCGCATGCAGGCTGGGCGCCTCGACGCCGAGCTCGTTCCGCTGCCAGCCCTCGGGGCCGATCGCGATGATCGTCGTCTCGCCCGGCGCAAGGCTCACGCGCGTGGTGATGCGATCGCCGTCGCGCTCGTAGGTCGCGATCGGGGTGATCTCCCCGGTCCACGCATCGAGCATGAATGGCTGGCCGCGACCCTCGAACGAGATCTCCTGGTCGAAGGCCTCCGGCTCGGGCTCCGGCTCGCCGGTTGCCGGAGCCAGGCGGTTCTGGTTCCAGAGGTAGTAGTAGTTCGCCTCGCCGTCGGCGCGCCGGAAGCTCAGCAGGTTCGACGGCTGCTCGGGCCGGGCGGCGGGCCCCACGCCCAACTCCTCCAGCGCCCCTGCGACCTCGGCCTTGGTCGCGACCCGGCGAACGCTCGGCTGCTCGAGGAGCCGCGCGATCGTCCTTTTGGACCTTGGAGTCCTGGTCCGCGTCGCCGAAGAACGGGGTGCGCTCCGGGGCCTCGCCGACCACCACGATCGGCAGTCCCTGCCGCGCGTAGCGGAGGATCTGCCGCGCCGCTCTCCACGGCATCCCGTCGACGTGGTTGCGCTGCTCGGTGTCGAGCACCAGCGCCTTGTAGGCCGGCCCGTGCGGGCTCGAGCGGCCCTTGCGGACCTTGGTCCCCATCAAGCGGCCGTCGCGGACCCCGGCCCCCGGGAGGTCGAACAGCGCCGGCCCGACGAACTCGTAGGTGTAGCCGGCCCGCTCGAGGGTGTGGTCGTTGAGAAGCTCGCACCCCTCCGGGCGGTCACACTCGCCGAAGAACCGGCCGGGCCAGCTCCCCAGGGGGAAGCCGTAGTCCCAGTAGCTTTGCCGGTACATGGCCACGTCGACCTGCGGCTGGCCTTGACGCAGCACCAGCTGCTCGCGGCTGAGGAAGCCCATCAGCTCGGGCATGTGCTCCCAGTAGGGCTGGCGCGGCCCGAACTCCTCGCTGATGCCGACACCTCCAAAACTGCCCGTAAAGTTGTTGAACCCGGGCCAGGTCGCACCGGGCGCGTCGGGGTAGGTGACGCCGTGGAGGACGATCTCGTTCACGCCGGCCGCGAAGCTGTTGTGGATCACCGACAGCATCCGCTCCCACGTCGTCGAGTAGTTGTCGTTACCAATGCGGGTCACCGTGACGCAGCACTCGGACTGGACGACGTTGCGGCCGCCCATGTGCCAGGCGCCGGCCATCGCTCGGAAACCGTCCAGCGTGTCGGCGAGCTGGAACGCCTCGGTCATCGGCACGTCGATGTGCGCCGCCGTGGAGTTGCTGAACGTCCCCCCGTAGGCGAACTCGCCGCTAAACTCGAGACCGCGCTTGTGGGTCCACCGCTGCAGCGTCATTAGGTACTCCTCCTCGAAGAGCTCGCTCAGCGTCTGGAAGTAGTCGTTGCGGATCCGCTTGCCGGCATCTCCGGCGAAGTCGAAGTCGGCCGGAGAATCCGTGTGCCTACGCATCCCGACAGGGTCAAACCTGTGGTTGTTCGCGTAGGCGATGATGCTCACCGGCAGGTACTTGCGCAGCGAATAGCCACGTCGCTTCCGGAACTCCGAGAGGAAGTCCTGTGTCCACAGGTGGTAGCCAGCCTGGTGGAAGTTATCCTCGGTGAGCGTGGCGCCGGCATCATCGAGCAACGCCTTGATCTCCGGAGTTAGGACGTGCTCGTCCAGATAGTCCGTGACCGCCCTCGCCGCCGCTGCGCTCAGGTGATCGATGTGAGTCAGACCGCTGCTGCGTCGCCAGAAGCTCATCAGAACCCACTGCCCGGCGCCGGCGGGCGCCGTCCACTCGACTTCATCGCCCTGCACCGAGTCGGTCAAATCGACGAGCGAATCCTGATCCAACAGTACGGGCTTCTCGGTCTCACAACTGCTCGTGCAGCGCGCGGCCACCACCGCCTCGAGGCTCTTCGGCCGGTCCGGATCATCGTCCCCGACCGAGGGCGGGGGCAGCGCCCCGCTGAAGGTCTCACCCGCGTTTAGGAACGCGGTCCCATACACGAGCTCCTGCGCATCCACGTCGGGACGACCGATGCGGATCGGAACCGAACCCCCCGTTCCCCCACCCGTATTCGTCGCCGAAAGATCCACAGTCATTCCGTGTCGCTTGGCCGTCTCCAGCGCCGTCCGCAGCAGCTCATGACCGTGTTCATCAGCAAACAGCGTAAAGTCGATCCGGAACGGCAGCACGCCGCCGATCCCCGCCTCGGCCATCGCCTCCACGTCCTGCTCGACGCCCTCAGCGGTCATCACATCCGGATCCGGCAGCCACCAGTACGTGTGCGGCCGCACAGAGGACGGCGGGTCCGCGAACACCTCCGCAAAGCTCCGATCGCCCGAGGCCCCGCTCGTTCCGCCACCCCGCTTACCGTCCGAACTCGCCCGACCGCCCGCCACGACCATTGCGAGTGTCACTGCAGCCAAGCCGAGGACAAGCAGCCCAGCCAACGCCACTCGAGCGGCACCCGAACGCGAACCTCCAAAACCTCCGCCCCCGCCCAGGCCCATGCCGCTCGTGTAGCGGTGTCCACGCATGTCTCCTCCTCCTCCTCCTGCTAGAAGTACGAGGAACCTAATGCGTCGTTCGCTTCATGACCAGAACAGCGTTGGTGCTATCACTGCGAGTGCCAGCGAAACCCGCCGTCGTGAGCTGGCGGCCTTCCTGCGCAGCCGCCGACAGCGAATCGATCCGAGCGATCGCGGATTTGACCCCGGCATCAGGCGCGCGCCCGGACTGCGCCGTGAGGAGGTCGCGGCGCTCGCCGGGGTCAGCTCGAGCTGGTACATCCGGCTCGAGCAGGCGCGTGACATCCACCCGTCCGTTCAGGTGCTCACGAGCATCGGACGAGCGCTGTCGCTCAACGATGCCGAGCTCGAATATCTGCTCCGCCTCGGCGGGCACGCACCCGCGGAGAGCTCAACGGACCGCGACGATCCGCAGCTCCAGGCGCTGATGGACGGCTTCCTTCCAAACCCGGCGTCGGTCCTCACCCCATCGTTCGACTACGTCGCCTGGAACCGGACCTCAGAGTGGATCGTCCCTGGATTCCTCGGCTGCGAGGACGCCAGATACAACATCCTGCGATTCCTCTTCAGCGCCCAGCTCGCCCCCGGGCTGGTCAGAGACCCGGACGGTCCGGCCTGGCTCGTCGGTCAGCTGCGTGCGAACGCCGCACGGCACCCGAATGATGCGGCGATCCGCGCAGTGGCCGAGGAACTAAGCGACACAAGTGCGGAGTTCGCCCGCATCTGGCGACGTCACGAAGTCGGCCCCGCCGGACCGCCCCTTGACGTGCCGATCTGGCATCCCGACGCCGGCCTCCTTGTCTTCCGGCCGATCGGCCTGCGACCAGAGCTCCAACCGGACCTCACGCTCGCGGTCTTCCTTCCCTCCAACGAGGCCACCGCTGCCGCGCTCGGCCGTTTCACTGCGCACGATCCGGTGGCCTCGGCTAACTCCTCGTGAAGAAAGTCGGTGCTCGCCGACCGCAGCCTCGCGACCACCAAGACCCCGGACGCCCTCGACCAGAATCACCACCGACGCGCCCGCTGCGCACTTGGAACCAACGCTCCCAATGGACGCCCTCCAGACCCTCGAAAGGGAAGGCAAGCGGGACCTCGGTCAAGACGGCCGCTCCTCGACGACAGCAGGAGCGCGGACGGGCTGCCATCCGCTCTCGCACTGGACGAGCAGGAGAAGTCGGGTTCGTGGCCGCGCTCGCTCCTGCTTTTCGAGGAAGCGAAAGGCGTGTCTGAATCCACACGCCGGGGCCGCCGTCTGCTCGCTGGACTGCGGGGGTTCCGACAAGCAGCATTCTCGGAACTCCACGCGCCCTGGACGACGCACAACGCGCCCGTCGGCAGTGCGAGTCGGTCGTCCGGTGGTTCCGGCAAGATCCGCGCGTGCCCGCCGACCAGGTCCTCGCCGACTACGACCGCTGGCTCGAGCGCCAGGCGCTCGCCGCCCGCACCGGCAGCTCGTATCGCCGATGGGTCCGCGAACTCATTGAGCATCTCGACGCCGGCGACGAGCTCGAGGGCTTCCTCGCGCGCGACGGCGAGCACGACCGCCGCGCCGTGCTGGGCGACTGGCGCCGGCGCCTCATCGACCGCGGGCTCGCGCCCTCGACCGTCAACCTCGCGCTCGCCGCGGCGACGTCGCTGCTGGACTCTCGCGCGCTACCGACGCCGCGCGTGCCACGCGTCGAACTCGAGCCTCCAGCGCCGCGGGCGCTCTCACCGGAACAGCTGCGGGCGGTGCAACGCGAGACCGATCGCCTCGGCTCGAGCCGCGACCGGGCGATCATGGAACTGCTGCTGCGCACCGGCCTGCGGATCGGCGAGCTTGCCGACCTCGACGCCGGCGACGTGCGTCTCACCCAGCGCACCGGCGAGCTCGTCGTCCGCCACGGCAAGGGCGACCGCCGCCGCGTCGTCCCACTGAACCGCTCCGCCCGCGCCGCACTGCGCCCGTGGCTCACCGACCGCCAAGACCATCCAACGGCCCCGGCGCGTGACTGCGGGCCGCTGTGGATCTCCCGCACGGGCGAGCAGCTGTCGGTCCGCTCGATCACCAAGCTCGTCACGAAGGTGATGGCGGCCGCCGGCGTCGAGGAGACGGCGCACGGGCTGCGGCACACGCTCGCCACGCGGCTGGTCCGCGACCATGGCCGCGATCTCGCGCTCGTCGCCGACGTGCTCGGCCACGCCGACGTCAAGACCACGCGTCGCTACGCGCGTTCCGAGCTAGAGGATCGCCGCGCCGCGCTCGAGGCGCTCGATCGCTGATACGCGCCCGCTACGCCGAACGGGCGTTCGCTGACACGCCGTGACCAAACCGCTGTCATTCGACTGTCCATTCACACTCGCGTGCGTAGGCCCGAGCACCTATGCCTGCCTGCTCTACGGGCGGCTGGGTCGCCGAAGTCGAGTTCCCTGCGCCAGGCAATCGACGACCACGTCGCCGCGAGCCCCTGGCCGCGGCGCTGCGCGGCGCCTGCGCGCCGCTCGGAGGCGGCAGCGCGACGAGGCCTGGGGACCCCGCGATCGAGCGGCTGTTCGCGGCAGCCGACGGCTGAGCGCGCGCGCGAACGACCGTAGCCCGTTTGTCGCGCTCAGGCGGATTCGCTTGCCGTCGGGCGCGCCCGTCGACGGGATCGCGACGCGCGGCTGGGGCGGAGCTCGGGTCACCGGCGCCTGAGGCGAACGCAGCGAGGGCGCCCTACCTGGACGCCCTCGCTGGTACTTGCTGTCTGCGCGGCTACCGCGGCGTAGCCGGGAAGGTGATCACGTTGCGGACAGCACCGTTGGCCTGCGCGGTGCCGCAAGCGCAGCCGGTGCCCCATTCCGGATGCGTCAGGTCGCAGATGAAGTGCAGGGTCCCGTCGACGTCGCGGACGGTCGGCGAGTTGGACAGGAAGCGAATCAGGATCACCTCGCCGCGTTCGCTCCTGCCCGGCCGGTCGACCTTGATGTTGTAGTCGCCAAACGGCATGCCCGCGCCGGCCGGAACCGGCTTCCCGGCCGCGCCGCCCCAGGCGCCGTGCAAGACCATGTCCTTGGTCACCGAAACGCCGAACCCGCTGTCCCTGACCTCCCAGCCCCGGGGATCGACCCAGTCCTCGGAGACGATGTGGGCCCGGTACGTAGTAGTCACGACGGTGGAGGGCGCGAGGACGGCCCCGTCGATCTCCCAGGGGCCGACATCGGTGGCTCCGTCGACGCCGAAGAAGTCGAGACCGAAGCGCTCCAGGAAGAACCGCTTCGCCTGCTCGCCAAGCGCAACCACATCCGACCTGCTCTGGCCCCAGACCTCCCGCCGGATCGCGATGAGGACCTCGGGATCGGAGGACACTTCCAGGTCCTGACCGAGGTAGACGATGAACTTCGTAAAGTCCGCCGGGGTCGGAACCGGGCATCCACGCTGGGACTGAGCGAATGCGCCGGCGGGCGTCGCGAGCAGCGCGCCGCCGGCCGCGGCCGCCGCGGCACCGCCGAGCACGCGCCGGCGGGTGACAGTTGTCTCTTTCATCGGTGAACCTCCTGCCTCCTCCCGGGCGAGCCGGCCGCCCGGCCGATCCCGCCCGCTAGCGGTGGACGCCGGCAGCACGCGGCTGCTCTCGCTCGCTCGCGCCGGCGCTGAAACCTCGGTTAGACCCGTGGCCGGCGCGAACGGTTCACACCTCGGCGTACGCACTGCGGCGACCCGCGCGTATTCGGGGCGTACGCCGCCTCCTCAGCCGGCCGTTACGCCTCCTGGCCGGCTACGACGGAGGATGAACCCCCCCGGTTTCTCAACGCCGCTTATGAAACGGGCGGCGGGGGGCGGCCTCGCGGCGGACGTGCCACGCTCGCTGTGGATGGACAGGTTGATGTCAGCGGTTTGGCCAAGTTCTGTCAGCGGCCGTAGAGGGCGCCGAGGCGCGGCGGCTCCCAGCGGCGGCTGTGGTCGAAGGTCGCGTCGCAGCGGGCCGTCGGTTGGAGCGCGAAGCCGTACTCCTCGATCAGGCCGGCGGCGATCAGGCGCTGGGCGGCGTCGACCTCGTCGGGCGCGGCGAGGTCCTCCCAGGTGCGCGCGCGGCGGTTGGCGGTGAGGACGCGACCGAGCCGCCGCGCGCTCGAACTGATCGCCCACGCGCTCGAGCTCGAGCCCGACCACTTCGCCGAGTACCGCCTCGCCGAACTGCGAGACTAGCTCGACGAGCGCCGCGTCGGCTTCGACGCCGCCTACCGCCGCTACCGCAACCTCACCCGGGCCGCCTGACGGCACGGCCCGCTCCTTGGGTTCGTGTCCCCAGGGGCAATGAGGAGCACCCGAGACCCGTTGAGCCCAGAGGTACCTGGCTGCGGCTGAACTCGGTTGCCTACGGTCAGCCGGCAGAGGCCGCCGCCGATCCCGGTCGCTCGCACTCCCGCTTCGCGGGGCCAAAGCAGGAGCCGAGCACGCGGTGGGGCGTGCTTCTGCTGGTCGTCCGCTGCAGCACCACCAGGGCGTCGGCGGCGACTTCTCCATCCCGCTCGGAAGCGGGAGTGTGACTAGTGGGTCGGCTGGAAACGTTTGACCGGAAACTGGCTGCTGGTGGCGAACCAGGACGCATGCCCGCGAGTGTGGAGGTGGTTGTGCGTCCGCCGGAGGTGTTCGTGCGCGAGCTCTCGCCCGAG
>JBOGYU010000077.1:0-13234 GCA_050696935.1 Solirubrobacteraceae bacterium
CCTCCCGCACCGCGTCCCGGCCGCGGCCGGCCGCGGCGAGCACGCGCGCCAGCTCGATTCGCGCCCGCGCCGCCTCGAACGGAGCGCCGCTGCGCTGGAACAGCCGCGCCGCATCCTCGAACGCAGCCCGCGCCCGCTCGTGGTCGGACGCGACGACCCCCGCGGCGAAGCTCGCGGCCGCGCGCAACGGGTCGGTCGACACCAGCGCCGCGATCGCCTCGAGCTCCTGCGCCGCGACGGCTGCCCGCCGCTCCCGCCCCAGCGCCACCTCCGCGCGGAGCAGCAGCTCGAGCCCCGCGGCACGCAGCGTGCTCGCCTGCGGCGGCGCGTCCCGGAGGTACTCCTCGGCACGGTCGCGGGCGCCGGCAGGGTCGCCCAGGTCGAGGCAGACCTCACCCAGGCCGAGCAGCGCCAGCGGGTGCTCCGCGACCTCCTCGAAGATCTCCGCGGCGTCCTGGAGGCGGCCCTGACGCCGCCGGAGCTCGCCGAGCCGCACGACAGCCTCCGCCGCCATCGGCGGCCTGATCACGGCCAGATGCTCCGCCGACCCGGTGAGCTCCTCCTCGGCCTCCGCCCACACGCCGCGCCAGATGAGCACCCCCGCGTAGTGCGCGCGGCAGGCGCGATTGATCACGTGGGTGCGCATCCGCTCGGACCACTCCTCGACCCGCCTGCACCATTGCGCCGCGCGGTCGTAGTCGCGCACCCGCTCGCAGCCATAGATCACGTAACAGCAGGTCCACCCGACGGACCACAGCTCGGCGAGCTGCTCGCCGAGGGCCGCGGCGGCCGCCTCGTCGAGGCGCGACAGGCCCTCCTGCACCCCGCCCTCGGTCACGAGCGCGAGGCCCTCGGTGGCGAGACCCATCATCTCGAGATCGACGATGCCCAAGCGATGGCCGAGCTCGGCCGCCCGCGCCCCCAGCTCGCGGGCGCGCGCCGTGTCGTTCGCGAGCAGGTGCTTCTCGGCCTCGTGCACGAACAGCCACCCATGCTCGGCGCTCGGTTCGAGGCCCTCCAGCAACCGCCGAGCCCGCCCAAGCCAGCCCCAGGCGACCGCCAGCTCACCGCGGAAGTCGACATGATCGGTGCCCAGCCAGGTAGCCATCCGCGCGGCGCCCGGGCGGTCCCCGAATGAGCGATAGAGCCGGTACGCCCGCTCGCGCGCATCGAACACCACAGCGGCGTCGTGCAACCACCACGCCGCCCAGCTCAGACCCTCGAGCGCCTCGGCAGTCTCCGCCTCCGTGACCGCTGCGTCGAACAGAGCGCGCGCCTCTTCCCACCCGCCACGCCCAAGTGCCCTCCAGCCCGCCTCGATGCGGTCCGCCCTCGCCGCCTGGATCTCCGAAGACATGCTCAAGCTCACGCCATCATCGAAGTCGACCGCGAGGGTGTCAAACCGGCCGAACCCGCTCAGGATCATGTGGGTGGTCCGGCGGTGCACGCATCCGCAGGCGCGCGATCGGCTCAGGCGGACCCGCCCAGGAACCTCTTCAGCGAAGCGCCGAGTTCCTCGGGCGCCTCCTCCGGGAGGAAGTGCCCGGACCGCAGCGGGCTCCCGTGGACGGTCTCGGCCCATTGCGTCCACACCCGCAGCGGATCGTCGGACACAGAGCCCTCCTCGGCTCCCCAGTGGACGAGGACCGGGCAGCCGATCCTGCGTCCCGCTTTGCGATCCTCCGCGTCGATCACCCGGTCGATGTGAAAAGCAGCGCGATACTCGGCGCAGATACGCGATATGGCCTCCGGGGTGAAGGCGCGCAGATAGCGCTCCGTAGCTTCAGGCGTGATCGCGTCGGGCGTTGCCGCCCATGAGCTCAGCGTGTGGCGGAGGAAGTAGTCGGCGCCGGCGCTCACGAGGCGTTCGGCGAACGGTGGCGGCTGGGCCAGGAAGAGCCACGGGTAATACTCGAGCAGGGCGTCGGCGGCCATCCGCTCGAACTGATCCACGGTCGGCACGATGTTGAGGACGGCCAGCCGCTCGACGGCTTCGGGGTGGTCGAGCGCGAGGCGGTAGGCGACGCGGCCGCCGCGGTCGTGGCCGACGACCGCAAAGCGCTCAACCCCGAGCCGCCCCATCAGCTCCACGAGCTCGGCTGCCATCTCGCGCTTGCTGTAGCCCTCACCCAAGGGCCCGCCAGGCGCGGAGCGGCTCTCGCCGCAGCCCTTCAGGTCGCAGACTACGACGGTGTTCTGAGCGATCAGCGCCGGGGCGACGCGATGCCAGCAGTAGTGGGTCTGGGGAAAGCCGTGCAGGAGCAGCACCGGCGGTCCGCTGCCGGCAATCCCCGGCCGGTAGGTCGTCGGCCCGGCCGCGAGCGCCGTGTAGTGGAAGCCGTCGAGACCCACGGTCTACCGTGGCTTGACCAGACCCGCCTCGCAGGCGATCGTCAGCGTCCTCGGGACCGCCGCCGCCGCGGCGACACCGGCGTCCACGACGCCAGGACGGGGGTCGCGCAAGCGCAGGTGCACGTCGACGGCTGCCACGCGCACACGGTACGTCACGGCTCCGCGCCCCGTCATCCGCCCGGGGAGCGACTCCCATGCACGCGAGAGGTGTCCATTCTCGGCGCGGCCGTTCGTCTCAAGGCCGAGGAGCAACACCAGAAGCGAACCACCGAACAGGGAGGAACTGACAATGATGCGATTCCTGCTGCTCTACAGCGGCCCGCCGACCCCGCCGGACTCCTCGCACGAAGGGTGGCCGGAATGGTTCGGCAAGATCGGCGACGCGCTCGTGGATCTCGGCTCGCCCACGGCGATCGGCTTCCGGCGGGGGGCAAGGAGGAGCCGGATCGGATCACGTTCTACGTCAACTGGTTCTTCGTCACGTTCATCCGCAGGATCGGGAGGCCGAGGCAGAGCTTCCGACCAGGGAGACTGGCCTCTTCCTCTACATCAAGGTCGATGATGTCGAGGGCTTCCACAAGGCCGTGCTCTCGAAGGGCATGAAGCCAGACAGCGAGCCGCAAGGCCGGCCCTCCGGCATCCGGGAGTTCGTGCTTCGCGATGCCGATGGCTACAAGCTCGCGTTCTTACAGAAGTGACCTCGTCCTCGGCCGCGAGACCTAATGACGATCGATGAGTTCGCGGTGATGGCGAGGTCTACACGGCAAACATCGACACGGAGGTGAGAAGTGGGAGCGATAAACGTGCACGAGTTCATGAGCCTCGACGGCGTGATCGACGCGCCGACGTGGACGTTCGACTACGGCTTCGACCCCCAGATGGGAGAGGCCATCGGCGCGGTCACCGAACGTTGCCGAGGCATCCTGCTCGGGCGCACGACCTACGAGATGTTCGAGCCGGCTTGGTCGACGCGGACCGTGGAGGACGATCCAGGGGCGCCGTTCTTCAACGACACCACCAAGTACGTCGTCTCCGCGACGCTCACGACTGCGACGTGGAGGAACTCGAAGATCATCGGACCGTACGACCCCGACGCGATCCGCAGCCTGAAGGACGAGGTCGACGGCGACCTCTACGTCAGCGGCAGCGGCACGCTGGTCCGAGCGATGCTCGCGGACGGCCTCGTCGACGAGCTGCATCTGTGCGTCTACCCGCTCACCCGCGGACCCGGTCCGCGGCTCTTCCCCGAGGAAGCCGCGCCCGGCAAGCTGACGCTTGCGACCTGTGAGTCGTACGAGAACGGTGTGATCTACCTGAACTACCGAGCGCACGCGTGAGGCGCCGCGTGCGCGCTCACCGACATCCGCAGCCCTCGCCGCTGGAGGCGCCACAGCACTCGGCCTTGTCCTCGGGATCACAGCACGAGCGCCGCTCCGCCGGTGGGCAGCAGGCGGACCGCACCGGCGGCGTGGCCGCTGCTTCTGCCGGCGTCTCGGCGGCCGCTGCCGCGATCTTGCCGGCGAAGAAGCGCGCGAGGTTCTCGGGCAGCTCGTAGGGCTCCACCTGGGCCTGGCGCTCCACGACCGCGCCGGCGTAGACCTCGCGCAGGATCGCGTCGAGGATCATCGCCACCGGCGGCTCGGTGTAATCGCGGCCGCCGTGCAGCCAGACGCGGCAGGCGATCGACGCGCCGCATCCGTCGGTGCACGCTTCCGAGCCGCACGAGCTCTCCCGCAGCTCGAGCGCGACATCGCGGTCGTTGACCCTGACCGTCGGGGAGCTCTCGAAGCGAAGCTCCCGCGCCTGCTCAGCTGACTCGACATGGATCTTGTTGACCTCGACCTCGGTGCCGGTCGCGGCGAGCAGCTCGCCCGCGACCTCGAGCGCGGTCTCGAGGCGCTCCTCCGTGCCACGACAGCGGGTGCAGGTCGTGAGGTCGAGGAACAGAAAGTCGATCTGCAGCCGCTTGGCGGGTGTCGTTGTGAGTGCCATCTCACCAGAGGAGACGGAGCTGCGGCGAAAAGGACGCAGGTCGGACGAGCGCGCCGTGATCACGCCGGCGCGCAGGCACACGCGCACTCGCACGGCCCCCTCGCCTGGACCTCGGCGATGCCGGAGGCCTGGTCGAGCTCGCCGAGGTGAAGTCGCTCGGCTCGGCGACGAGCACTGCTCGGACGGCCGATCAGACGTTCGCCGCTCGCTGCTGGGCGGAGAACCCGCCCGCGACGTGGAGTCGCATCTTCCGCACCCTCTCGGCGCAGCAAGAGCTCTCCCTCGTCGAGAACGCCCGCCTGTACGCCATGCTCTACCTGACCGCCGCCGACGCGCTCATCACCGTCTTGGACGACAAGGCGCGCCGGTCGTTCTGGCGGCCGATCACGGCGATCCGCGAGGCCGACAGCGACGGCAACCCGAGAACCGAGCCGGACGCC
This sequence comes from Solirubrobacteraceae bacterium, assembly GCA_050696935.1. Classification (GTDB taxonomy): domain Bacteria; phylum Actinomycetota; class Thermoleophilia; order Solirubrobacterales; family Solirubrobacteraceae; genus DASSUW01. Next base: position 4,785 of record JBOGYU010000077.1, read on the forward strand.
GCGTGGCTGCCGCTCATCCCCACCCCGCCCTACCCGGAGCACCCGTCCGGGCACACGGCGTTGAGCGGCTCGATCGTCGCGACGCTGCAAGAGTTCTTCGGTACCGACAGGATGGCGTGGAGCGACACCAACAACGCCGGTCTGCCGCGGAGCTTCACGCGTTTCTCGCACGCGATCGACGAGATCGTCGACGCCAGCGGGTGGTCCGGCATTCACTTCCGCACCGCCGACGAGCAGGGCGGGCACATCGGCAAGCAGGCCGCACGCTGGCGGGAGCGGCACTACTTCCACCTCACCAGCGGTGGAGTGTCAGACGCGGGCGTCGACCTCGCGCCAGAAGGCGTCGACGCGTGCGTTGAACTCGTCCGGGGTCTCCTGGAAGGGCTGGTGGGCCTCACCCGCCATGACGTCGAAGCGCGCGTTCGGGATTCCCGCGGCGACTGAGCGACCGAAGCGCGACGGCAGGATGGTGTCGAACTCGCCGGCCAGGACGAGCGTCGGCGCGGCGATCTCCGAAAGACGGTCCGCCGTGTCGTGCGCGAGACACACGTCGACCTGCGCTTGAAAGGCCTCGGCGGACTGCTGGTGGGGGAAGGCCAGCGCGTCCTCGACGATCTGGTCCACCGAACCGTCCGCGTGCGCGCGCGGTGTGTAGACCCACGTGAAGAACGCCTCGAAGGAGGCGCGCTCGCTGGGCGCCACCTCCGGCAGCCAGCGCCAGAAGTTGAGCTGGGAGCGGAAGAGAGCGTCCGGACGAGCGTACGTGCTCACCAGGACGAGGCTGCGGACGAGTTCGGGGTGCCGAAGGTGGTCGAGCTCGGCGAACGGCTCGCCGCGCCACAGCGCCAGCGCCTCCTCGCAGCGGCCGAGCGCGCCCTGCGCCGGCAGCCGCGCCGCCGCGTCGGCCAGTCGAGTGAAGCGCCCGGCGTCCACGCTCTCCGGCGCCACCACCAGCCGATAGCCCGCCGGATCGCGCACCAGCACCTCCGCCGGCGTGCCGGCCACCCGGTCCGGCTCCAGCAGCGCCCGCAGCTTGGCCAGCCGCACCTGCAACGACCCCGCCGCCCTCGCCCGCCGCTCCGGCGGCCACGCCGCCTCCACCAGCTCCACGGCCGCGACCGGCGCACCCGGTGCCACCAACAGCCTGGTCAGCAACGCCCGCTCGATCGCACCCCGTGGCGGGCGCCCATCGACCAGCACCGGCCCCAGAACCGCGAACTCCACGACCGCGACCGTACCTCCCGCCACACCCCACAGGTAACAATCCAGCCTCGCGCCCCACAGCCGGGCCCTCGGAGACCCTCGTCGCCACGGGTCCGAGAGAGCCCTCGCCGCCGGGCGTCGCGCACTCCCTGAGCCGGTCACCGGCGAGACAACTGCGAAGGTGGGCGGCGTGATCCGGCTCGTACGCGCCGACGTGGACCTCCTGGCCGCCGCCATCGCGGGCGACCGCGCGCTCGCGCGTGCGCTCGGCCACGATGTCGTCACCGGCTGGGCCACGTTCACCGACGCGCTGCCGCGGACGCGGGACGCGCTCGCCGCGGCGCCGAGCGACTCGCTCTGGGGACCGCGTCTGTTCGTCGCCGGAGATCCGCCCGAGCTCGTCGGCTGGGGCGGCTTCAAGGGACCACCGAGAGACGGTGTCGTCGAGCTCGGCTACGAGATCGCCGAGTCCCGCCGGGAACGAGGCCTCGCCACCGCCGCCGTGCGGGCGATGGTCGCGGAGGCGTTCGCGGATGACCACGTCAGCCGCGTGATCGCCCACACGCTGCCGGAGCGCAATGCCTCCAACCGCGTGCTCGAGAAGGCCGGCTTCCGGTTCGACGGCGAGGCGCGAGAGGGTGGCGCAATCGTCTGGCGCTTCTCCCTCATCCGCCCGGCACGAGCGACCGAGGATGCGAGTACATCCACCACCGAAGCGACACGTGGGAAGCAGCCGGCCCCGAGCGACGCTCGAGGCAGGCGACCGAGCCGGTGACGGAGCACCTCGCCTACGCGCGTGCGGGCTCGGCCGCCGGCCGGCTCGGTCGGATGTTCTGGTTGAGCCGGAACAGGTTGCCGGGGTCGTAGGCGTCCTTGAGCGCCACCAGGCGCGCGTACTTCTCCTCACCGTAGGCGTCGCGGACGCGGTCCGCCTCCGGCGTGAAGTTGAGGTACGACGCGCCGGTGCTGAACGGGCGCATGGCGGCGGCGAACGCGCGGTTTGAAGCGATCATCGCTTCGTCGGCGCCCGGCTCTGCCCAGATGGAGATGGGGTGGAAGAGGTAGCAGGCGTCGCGGTGCGATCCGCGACGGCCCCGCAGCCCCGGCGTAGCCTGGGCCGAGGATGTCCAGGCGCCCGTTCTGGACGAGCGCCGGCGCGCCGGTCATGGACGCGACGCGATCACGACGGAAGCTGCGGTTTCCGGCGTTGGGAGGGTCTGTCAGTACCTGGATCAACAGGGACTCCCACCTTGGCGAAATCCGCGCTTTGGTGGGAGCCATGACTGAGAAGAAGACCTGGTTCATCACCGGCGCCGGGCGCGGCATGGGCGTGGATATCGCCAAGGCTGCGCTGGTCGCCGGCCACGCGGTCGTCGCCACCGGCCGCAACCCCGACGCCGTCGCGGACGCGGTCGGCGAGGCGGACGACCTGCTGGTCGTCAAGCTCGACATCACCAGCTCGCAGGACGCTGAGGCGGCGGTCAAGTCCGCGGTCGACCGGTTCGGCCGGATCGACGTGCTGGTCAACAACGCCGCCAACTTCTTCGGCGGCTTCTTCGAGGAGCTCTCGCCCGAGCAGATCGAGCGCCAGCTCGCCACCAACGTCATCGGCCCGATGAACGTCACCCGCGCCGTGCTGCCCGTGATGCGCCGGCAGCGCTCGGGGCAGGTCATCTCGATCTCGTCGACCGCGGGCCTGACTGGGTTCGAGTTCTGCTCGGCCTACGCGACGTCGAAGTTCGCTGTGGAGGGCTGGATGGAGTCGCTGGCTCCAGAGGTCGCGCCGTTCGGGATCAGCACCACCATCGTCGAGCCCGGCTTCTTCCGTACCGAGCTCCTGGAGCCGGAGTCGACGACGTGGCCCGAGCTGTCGATCGACGACTACGCGGAGCGCAACGCCGCCCAGCGGGAGTGGTGGACCGCCCAGAACGGCCAGCAGGCCGGCGACCCCGCCAAGCTCGCGCAGGCGCTGCTGACGATCGCCGACCAGGAGCAGCCCCCGCTGCGCTTCCTGGCCGGTGCCGACTCGATCGAGCTCGCCGAGCAGAAGGTCGCCGCGCTGCAGCAGCAGATCGACGCGTTCCGCGACCTGTCGACGTCGCTGGCGCTCGATGACCTCCAGCCCGCCGCCACCGGGAGCTGAACGCCATGCGTGCAGCCGTCATGCTCGGCGCCGGGGACGTCCGCATCGAGGACGTCCCCGACGCCCGCCTGAGCGAGCCGACCGACGCCGTCGTCCGTGTCACCCGAGCGTGCATCTGCGGCAGCGATCTGTGGCCGTACGGGACGCTGGAGCCCAGCGAGACCGGCGTCCGCATGGGCCACGAGGCCGTCGGCGTCGTCGAGGCCGTCGGCGCCGACGTCCGCACCATGAAGGCCGGCGACGTCGTCGTCATGCCGTTCGCGTACTCCGACGGCACGTGCGACTTCTGCCACGAGGGGCTGCACACCTCGTGCGTCCACGGAGGATTCTTCGGCACGGGTGACGTCGACGGAGCCCAGGCTGAAGTGCTGCGTGTCCCTCAGGCAGACGGAACCCTCTTCGTCCTGCCGGTCGGTGAAGACGACGCGCTGATGCCCTCCCTGCTCACCCTCTCGGACGTGATGGGGACGGGCCACCATGCGGCCGTCGCCGCCAAGGTCGGCCCCGGGAAGTCCGTGGCGGTCGTCGGTGACGGCGCGGTCGGCCTGTGCGGCGTGATCGCCGCCAAGCGCCTTGGCGCCGAGCGCATCATCATTCTCGGCCGCCACGCCGACCGGATCGCGCTGGCGCGCGAATTCGGCGCGACCGACGTCGTGCGCGAGCGAGGCGACGAGGCGGTCGAGCGAGTGCGCGAGCTCACCGGCGGCTTCGGCGTCCACTCTGTCCTTGAATGCGTCGGCCTCGAGCAGTCGACGCTCACGGCCATCGGCATCGCGCGTCCCGGTGGCGCGGTCGGCCGCGTCGGCGTTCCCCAGGAAGAGACGATGCCGGCGTCGCAGCCGGCGTTCTACGGCAACGTCACCGTGAGCGGCGGACCCGCACCGGTCCGCGCGTACATCGAGGAGCTCCTGCTTGACGTCCTCGAAGGCCGGATCGATCCCGGCCGGGTCTTCGACCGGGTCGTGCGCCTCGACGAGGTGCCCGACGGCTACCGGGCGATGAACGAGCGCGAATCGATCAAAGTCATGGTCCACCCGTGACGAGCTGGACCGGCGACGAGCTCGCCCGGATCGGGACGGCCGACGAGCTCGAGCTCGCCGCACTGCGCCGCGACGGCATACTGCGGAAGTCGGTGACCATCTGGGTCGTCCGCCAGGGTGACGAACTCTACGTGCGATCGGCCTACGGGCCGAAAGCGGCCTGGTTCCGCGGCGCCCAGGTACGCCATGAAGGTCGCGTTCGGGCGGGCGGCATCGAGAAGGACGTCGCCTTCGTGCCCGCAAGCCACGAACTCGAGCACCAGATCGACGCCGCGTACTCCACCAAGTACCGCCGCTACGGCGAGCGGTTCATCGGCACCATGACCGGCCCAGAGGCGCGAGCGACGACGCTCAAGCTCGTGCCGCGCGCACCGGGAACGGCGGAGGCCCGCTGATGCGGGCAGTAGCACGCATGCCCGATGGGCGCAGCCCTGCCCCCGTGTGCTCGTGACGTGGGCTGAGTCAGGGCAGCTTCTGCAGCCCGGCGCCGCTCAGCCGGTAGCCGGGGGCGAGGGCGACGGTGGCGGCGTCTGCCCGGTACCAGCTCGACCAGAGCGGTGCCGGCGATCTCCGGGGTGACCAGCGGGGCCCTGCTGCTGGAGGAACTCCTCCACGGACAGGCCGGCGCGAGCCGCGTACGCCTGGACCGCCGGCCGGCCGACGCCGGTCACCGGCGCGAAATAGGGCAGCACCGCGGTGAAGGTGATGTCCAGACCGGCGCGCGTTGCCTCGTCCTGGGCATACCCCGTGATGAAGCGCTGGGTGGCCTTGGCGCCGGCGTACCCGCCACTGAGCGGTGACCCGTTCGGGTTCACCGCGGCACCGCTGCTGAACACGACCACCCTGCTGCCGGGCCTCAGCGGCTTGAGCAGAGCCTCGCGCAGCCAGTGGAACGCGATCCGGACATCGGTCTGCCAGTTCACCGAGAACGTCTCCCACGTCTGCTGCTGCAGCGGACGCATGTGCGCGCTCGCGCCGGCCACCAGAATGACGGCCTCCGGCTCATAGCGGTCGAGGAGGCTGGCTGCCACCGTAGCGTCACCGGCATCGGCGACCTCCGGCTGGATGGTGCCGGCGCCGTTGGCCGGGTCAGGAAATGCCGCCGCGGTGCGGGACACGGCGACCACCGGGGCGCCGGCCTCGGCGAAGGCCGTGGCGATCCCGCGGCCCAGGCCGCGGCTCGCACCGACGACGATGGTGGTCTTGCCGGACAGGTCGCTCATCGTTCCCACCTTGTGTTCTGGCATGTCGTGTCTCCTTGTTCTCTCGTTGCTCAGGCGACGGCCGGCGCGGGCGCGGCGACGGCCTCGGGCTCGCGGCTCCTGCCGAGCAGCAGGCTCGACACGACCAGCCCGAGCGCTGCGAACGCGATCGCCACGGCGAAGGCGGACTGGTAGCCGTTGGTCAGCGCCACCAGGGGCTCGGCGCCGCGCGCGCCGGACACGGCGACTGTGGACATGATCGCCACGCCGACCGCGCCGCCGATCTGGAACGAGGCGTTGCTGAGACCCGAGGCCAGACCGGCTTCGGTTTCGGCCACGCCGGTCAGCGACGCGATCGAGCCGGCGACGTAGGCGGCGCCCACGCCCGGGCCGAGGATCAGCAGGCCGAGGAAGACGTCGCCGAGGTAGCTGCCGCCGACGGACACCTGCGTGAGCAGCAGGCTGCTCAGGCCGGTGAGCACCATGCCGACGACCGCGACCGGTCGCACGCCGCCCTTGGTGGCGACCGCCTGCCCGGTCGAGGACCCGATCGCCGCCATCAGCGGCATGACGACGAAGGCGAGCCCGAACTGGATCGGCGACCAGTGCAGGATCTCCTGGGCGTATTGGGTGAGGATGAACGGCATGCCGAAGGCCAGCATCCCCAGCGCGAAGAGCATGAGGTTGCCCCCGACCAGCGCGCGCGACCGGAACACGCGCAGCGGCGCCAGCGGGGCGGCGGAGCGCGACTCGATGCCGACGAAGACCGCGGTCAGGACAGCCGCAAGCGCCAGCAGGCCGAGCGTCTGGGCGTCCGCCCAACCGGCCTCCGGGGCCTCGACGACCGCGTAGACCAGCGCCACGAGCGCGGCCGTGATCGTCATCGCGCCGGCGACGTCGAACCGCCGCTCGCCAACCGCCCCGCGGCTCTCGCGCAAGAGCACCGGGCTGAGGACGGCCACGCCGACGGCGACGGGCACGTTGATGAAGAAGATCCACTCCCAGCCCAGGCCGTCGGTGATCGGGCCGCCGAGCAGCCAGCCGGCGGTCCCGCCGATGGCGCCGGTCGCGGTCCAGATCCCGAGCGCCTTGTTGCGCTCGGCGCCCTCCTGGAAGGTGGTCATGAGGATGGACAGCGCGGTCGGGGTCATGATCGCCGCCGCCACGCCCTGCCCGACGCGCGCGGCGATCAGCGCCCCGCCCGTGCCCGCCAGCCCGGCGCCGAGCGACGCGAGCATGAACAGGCCGGTGCCGACGACGAACATCCGGCGCCGCCCGAGCAGGTCGGCGGCGCGCCCGCCCAGCAGCAGCAAACCGCCGAAGCTGAGCAGGTAGGCGCTCATGACCCACTGCAGATCCCCGGCCGAGAACGCCAGGTCGGCGTCGATCGAGGGGAGCGCCACGAGCACGATCGAGGAATCGAGCAGGGCCATGAAGAAGGCCGTGCACAGCAGCGCCAGCGCCTTCCAGCGGCGGGGGTCGAGCTGTGCCTCGGGGTGTGTGTGCTGCGGGTCGGGCACGGTGTGCTCCTTGTCGATGTCGCCGCCGAACTGGGCGGCCTCGACAAGACGTCGCAGCAGGGAGGGCGATTTGGACAGGGTTCGGAAATCCGTCAGAGCGCGCTCAGGCGCCGCTCGAGCTCCGCGCGCTCGACGGCGTTGGCGGTGAGCGCGATCGCGCGCTCGTATGCGCGCGCGGCGCTCGCGGCGTCGCCCGCGCGGCTGAGCAGCTCGGCGTGCGCCGCGTGCAGCGGCTGGTAGCGCTCGAGCGCGGGATCGGCGAGCAGCGGCTCGAGCAGCGCCAGGCCGGCGGCGGGCCCGGCGGCCAGGCCGACGGCGACGGCGCGGTTGAGCTCGATGACCGGCGACGGGTTCAGGGCGGCCAGGGCGCCGTACAGGTCGGCGATCTGCGCCCAGTCGGTGGCCTCGGCGTTCGGGGCCTGGATCTGCAGGGCCGTGATCGCGGCCTGCAGCTGGTACTCGCCGGGACGCCGCAGGCGCACGGCGCGCTCGAGCTTTGCGAGGCCGTCGCGGATCCGGTCCTGATCCCACAGCGAGCGGTCCTGCGCGTCGAGCGCGACGTACCGGCCGCTGGGGTCCACGCGGGCGGCGCGGCGCGCGTCGTGCAGCAGCATCAACGCCGACAGCCCCCATATCTCGGCGTCGTCGGGCATCAGCCGGGTCAGCAGCGCGCCGAGGCGGATCGCCTCGTCGCACAGCTCCTCGCGGACGAGGCGATCGCCCTCGGTGGCCGCGTAGCCCTCGTTGAAGATCAGGTACACCACCCGCAGCACGCCGCGCAGGCGGTCGGGCAGCTGCTCGTCGGCCGGCACCCGGTAGGGGATGCGCGCGTCCGCGATCTTGCGCTTGGCGCGCACGATCCGCTTGCCCATGGTCGGCTCGGCGACCAGGAACGCGCGGGCGATCTCGCCGGTCGTCATGCCGCCGAGCGCGCGCAGCGTGAGCGCCACCCGCGCCGGCGTCGCCAGCGCCGGGTGACAGCAGGTGAAGATCAGCCGCAGCCGGTCGTCGACGATCGTGCGCTCGTCGTCCATTGATGGCTCCTCGTGGGCGTCCAGGCGCGTCAGCTCCGCTAGGCGCTCGGCGCGATCCGCCACCGACCGGTCGCGGCGCAGGCGATCGATCGCCCGCCGCCGGGCGGCGGTGGTGATCCACGCCCCCGGATTGGCCGGAACCCCGTCGCGCCGCCACGCCATGACCGCCGCCTCGAACGCGTCCTGCACCGCGTCCTCGGCCAGCTGGAAGTCGTGGCCAGCACGATCGCCCGCTCCTCGCGAAACGCGCGCGCGACCGCGGCCGAGACCGCATCGGCCGGCTCCACGCCGCTCACGCCAGGTTTCTC
>JBOGYU010000078.1:0-13178 GCA_050696935.1 Solirubrobacteraceae bacterium
GCTCCGGAGGGACATGGAGCCGGCCGCTGCGGGGCGCCGCCCGACGCGCGACCTCCGCCACGGTTCCGTCCGCGATCACGCGGCCACGGCTCAGGATCAGCACGCGCGAGCAGTTCTCCTCGACCTCGGCGAGCAGGTGCGTGCTGAGCAGGACCGCCACGCCGCGCTCGCTCGCGATCCTGCGGACGTTCCCGAGCACCTCCCGCTGCCCTGCCGGGTCCAGGCCGAGCGTGGGCTCGTCCAGGAAGATGACCTGCGGGTCGTTCACGAGCGTACGGGCGATCCCGAGGCGCTGGCGCATGCCGCGGCTGTATGACGCGATCGGCGACCCGCGGCGGTCGGAGAGTCCGACGTCCGCGAGCAGCGTCGCGGCGATCGCGCCGGCGCTCGCGCGCGAATGGCCGTACAGGCGGGCGTGGTAGCGCAGGTACTCGTCGGCCGTCTGGCGCTCCGGATAGCCGGCGCTCTCCGGGAGCACTCCGACCCGCCGGCGGATCTCCGCCGGCCGGGTGTGGGGGACGCCGGCGACCGAGAAGCTGCCGCGGCTCGGCGGGAGGATGGTCGTGAGGACGCGGACGGCCGTCGTCTTGCCGGCGCCGTTGGGGCCGAGCACGCCCAGGATCTCGCCATTGCGCACGGCGAGGCTGAGGTCCTCCAGGGCGACGAGCGCGCCGTACCGCCTACCGAGGCCGTGGGTCTCGATCGCCGGCGTCATTGCGAGTCTCCCGGCGCGGCGGTCGAAATTCTCATCTCGATCTCATCTGCGGGTGACACCGTAGATGCGCCACGCGACAAGGAGATGCGACAGTACCGGGGGCGACCGGAGACGGACCAGGCGTCCCAGCCGCCGGTGGGGGGTACTACGAAGCGAACGGGAGGCATCGAGACCGATGGAAGAGATGGACGCGGATCACCTCGCGATACGGCCGCTGCAAGCGGTCTTCGGCGGCGCGAAGGCCTTCGGCCTGACGGAGGCCGAGGTCTGGCAGACGGTCGACGAATGCCTGTACGAGGCCGGCGGGGACGCGACCGTGTCCGAGTACCTCGATGAGCTCATCGACGCGCTGGCACAGCGCATCCTCTACAAGGAGCGGCGCGCGCTCTCCGAGAAGCGGCGCGTCCTCTCCGAAGAGCTCCTCTAGCGGTCCTTCGTCACGTCCTTGCAGGATTTCTCCGGTCTGCACGGCCAGACCGAGCCTATCCGGGCGTCCCGGAGCGATGCAACACCCGACCGGGTAGTGACGACCGGCCCCTCGATCGCCCGGCAGCGGCACAAGTTCGCGAGCAGTTCTTTCGTTTAGGAAGAAGGCAGCGTCTACCCGCAGCGCGCCGAGATGGGATTGCTCGGACGCATCCCACTTCTTGGCGCCCTTGGCGCGACGCTCGCGCCGCCGTCAACTGACGACAAGGAGGTTCGATGTACGACGGGCTTCAGAGCACCGCTCACTCGATCCATGGGTGCTCACGCACGCGCTTGCTGGTGCCTTTCATCACGGTGGCCGCGCTCGGCTGGTCGCTCGTGAGCGCCCAGGCCAGCGCTGCAGTCGTTCAGCCGGGGGCCTGCCAGGACCGCGTGGTCGACTTCGCGGGCCTGCCCGCGGGCACCGTGCTCGATGAGCAGCTCGCCGCCGATGGCATCCACATGTCCGCGGTCGCCTACCAGCGGGCCGGCGAGCGGCAGCGCCCCGACAAGCTGATCGTCTTCGACTCCGACGCGTCGGGCACTCCCGATCCCGACATGGAGGCGGACATCGGAAACCTCGCGATCATTTCCGAGAACGACACGGACGGCAACGGCGACGGCCTGGTCGACGTTCCCAACGACAGCTTTCGCGGCGGGAAGCAGATCTACGTGTTCGACCACGCCCGCTCCGTCAACAGCTTCGTCATCGTCGACCTCGACCATCGCGGGACGCACGTCGCCACCGCGTTCGATGCCGACGGCAACGTGATCGTGTCGGTTCCGATCCCGGTGGGCGCCGAGGGCAACGTGCAGACCATCCAGATGAACGCGGATGGCGTCCGCCGGCTGGAGATCGCCTACAGCACCTCGGCCGGCGTGTCGGACATCTCTCTGGACTGCCCGCCCACGGGCGGCGAGGGCTGCACGCCGGGGTTCTGGAAGCAGGCGCAGCACTTCGACGCCTGGACAGACCCATATGACCCGGGTGATCTCTTCTCCGACCACTTCGAGAACGCGTTCCCGGGCAAGACCCTGCTGCAGGTGCTCCAGCAGGGCGGCGGCGGTCTGAACGCGCTCGGGCGGCACACGGTCTCGGCCCTGCTGAACGCGGCCAGCCCGGGCGTCGATTTCGCGTTCACGCGGGCCCAGGTCATCAACGGGTTCAACGCCGTGTTCCCGGGCACGGCGGCCGCGTACGAGGCGCTCAAGAACGAGTTCGAGGCGGAGAACGAGCGCGGCTGCGGCCTGAGCTGAACCCGCCCATTGGTGACGCGGTCCGGGCGGCCCTGCCTCGGCGGGGCCGCCCAGCGCTCAACCGGTCAAGGCGCCTTCCACCTCGGTCTCCAAGCGAATGCGGGTGCCCCCGAGGCGGCAGCGGTCGGCTTGCTGAACCTTCTCCAGGCTCGCCACCTGGTGTGCGTGCGGATAGTCGTACCCCCGCTCGAGGAGCAGCGGCCATCTGTGCTCGGCATCCAGCACCACGTGTCCCTCGCGATCGACGCATTCCAGGCGCACGGTCGTCTTGCCTTTGGTGGTGTTCAAGGTGTTGAGATCCTTGTCCGCGAGGGACACGAGCAGCTCCGGAGCTCCGGTGAGGGCGGTCGAACGCTCCACGATCAGGCTCTCCTCGCCGCCCCCCGACGAGGCGGCCCACACCATGAGCGGCATTGCGATGATGACCACGGTGAACGCCCGGGGCGCAGCCGCTTTCAGCTTCGCTCTCGCGCTGGAAGGGCTGACCCACACGAGGAGCCCAACCGTGACCAGGGCCAGGACGAGCACGGCGACGATCGACGCCATGCCGATCCCGCCTCCGTCGTCACCGCCCTCGGACTCCCGAAAGCCCCGGAAGCCGTAGCCGTGGCCGGCGATGAGGTCCGGGAAATCGAGTAGAACAGCGAGGGAGTAGGTACTCAGAGTCACCGGTTCGCCTGGGACAGCAGGAACAGCCCGAAGGTGGTGAACGCGACCATCACGGACAGCATCCAGTACTGCGACGTCGTCGCCGCGGAGGCCTTCCCGTAGAGGGCCAGCGCGCGGTCGTGCGCGAGCACGAGACCGCACACGTGGCCTGCAACCAGCACGCCCACCTGCACGTACCAGATCGCGGTCGCCCCGACGATCCCGTAGTCGATCGTGCTGCCGGCGGTGCTCAACAGGTCCCATCCCTTGCCCAGCGGGTCCGATGACAGGTGTGCGATCGCCTGCCCGTTGTAGGCAAGCAGGGAGAAGTAGTGCGCGAGCACGTACACGGCCGCGATCGGAACCAGCGAGTGCACGAACAAGCGCGCGACCGTGACCTTGGGGCGGTGATCGAGCGCGTGCACCCCGGTGACGCCGATCGCGTAGACCGCGGTCACGATCCCGAGCGCGATCAGCATCCCGACCGACGACGTCAGCTCGAGCGACGTCGCGAGGCTGAAGCCGAGGTCGACGAAGAAGTCCTGTATGCCCGGTGCGACGTCGACCCACGGCTTTCCCTCACTTGCGCCGTCGAACATCACGTTGCCGATCATCACGACCAGCAGCGCAACCGTCCCGGGCAGCGGCTCCAGCGTGGTGATGCCCGACAGCGGCCGCCGCAGTCCCAGCCTTCGGTCCTTGACCGTCAGCGCCGAGATGCGCGAGAACAGGTTGAAGTACACGGAGAACGCCTCGCCGCGCGAGATCCACGTCTCCGTGCCGAAGCACGCCATCGCGATCAGCGTGACCGACGTGTACACGAGCACCGCGACCGCGAGCGTCGAGGGATCATCGCCATGCGAGTAGGCCAGCTCGATCCAGGCGAAGCCGAGCAGGCCGGCGGCCGCGGGCCAGCGACCGAGCCACTCGGGGTAGCGGAACGGTGGGCGAGCCTGGCTGCCCGCCCGACGAGCGACGAACCCGGCCGCGCGCCCGATCGCGCGCCACGGGTTGAACGCCCGGAACACGTCCCCGAACAGGATGCTGACGGGGACGAGGCCGACCCAGAACAGCACGTAGATGAAGGTGGGCCCGAAGTTGCCCTCAGGCCTCTGGACGCCGGCGAGGCCGCTCCACGCGATCAGCACGAGCAGCGCCACGCCCACGAGCGCGGCGAACGCCTCCGTGGCGCGGTTGATGAGCGTCGACGACAGGCGCTGCGGCAGCGGCCGGAAGCCGTCGTCCTCCTCGAGCTGCGGGCGCTGCCAGAGGGTGGCGAGGCCCACGAACGACACGATCAGCACGACTGCGGCCGCCCACCCGAACAGCCATGCCGGGATCGGGAGGTCCGCGCGTCCGACGAGTCCGTGGGCCGCCGCCGGCTCGGGAACGGCGAGCAAGCCGCCAAGCCCCGCCGCGCAGCTCACGGCGGCGACGGTCCCGGCTCGTGCGGTCGGAGTGTTCACATTCAGGCGGTCTCAGCGGTGGGGTGGGAGACCGTCTCCTTACTGCTCTTCCCGAAGCGCAGGTAGAGCGAGGGGAGGACGAACAGGTTCAGCAGCGTCGCGGTGACGAGGCCACCGAGGATCGTGACCGCGAGCGGATGCTCGATCTCGTGGCCCGGAATCGTGCCGGCGATCACCAGCGGCACGAGGGCAAGCCCGGTCGCCGAGGCGGTCATCAGGATCGGCGCAAGCCGGTCCTTTGCGCCCTGCAGCACGAGCTCGGGGCCGAAGGGCATGCCCTCTTCCCGCTCGAGGTGCCGGAAGTGGGCGACCATGAAGATGCCGTTCCGGCCCGCGATCCCGAGCACGGTCAGGAACCCGACCAGAGAGCCGAGCGAGAGAATGCCGGTGTCCAGCTTCACGGCCAGCACAGCACCCGCCAGGGCCATCGGCAGCAGCAGGAAGACGAGAAGCGCCAGCCGTGTGCTGCTGAGGGCTGCCTGGATCAGTAGGAAGACGATGATCATCGCGAGGATGCCGTAGAGCAGCAGGTCGTCCTGCGCCGCGTTCAGCTCCGGGGCCTCGCCGAGCACCTCGGCGTGATACCCGGGCGGCATCTCGACTTCGGCCAAGCCCTCCTTGACTTCGGCGACGGTCGAGGCCAGGTCACGGCCCCCAACGTCGGCCGTGGCGTCGAGCCGGCGGGTCTGCCGCTCGTGCTTGATCGCGTTCGCGATCGGCTTGATGTCGATGTCGGCCACGCGGTTGAGCGGAACCTGCTCGCCGCGGGGGGTGTCGATCAGCATGTTCTCTACGTCGACGACGCTGTCGCGGAACTCCTTCTGAGTCCAGACGTGCACGTCGTACGCCTTGCCGCCCACGAAGATGTCGGAGACCTCCTCGCTGGCAATGAGTGCAGACGACTGCCGGCGCACGTGGCCCGGCGTGATCCCGTGCTGCCGCGCGGCGTCGATGTCGACCTCGACCTCGATCTGCGGGATCTGCTCGATCTGCTCGACCTGCGGATCGACGGTGCCTTCGACCTCCGCCAGCTTCCTGACGATCTCCTCCGCCTTCTCCTTGAGGACCTCGGTGTCCGGCCCGAAGACACGCACGACGATCGACTCGTTCGACCCGCTCAGGACCTCCTTCACCCGCTCACGCAGGTAGGTCTGCACCGTGCGGTAGAGGCCGGGATAGCCGTCGATCACCTCCCTGATCTGGCCGACGGTGTCGTCGTAGTCGTAGTCGGTGTTGAGGCTGACCCATTGCTCGTCGAAGTTCACGCCGTGGATCTCGTCTCCGAGGAGCGCCTGTCCCGCGTGCGAGGAACAGTTCCGGACCGCATCGATGCGGTCGAGGTAGTCCTTGCAGCCCCTGTTCGCCATCCGCATCGTCTCTTCCAGCGACGTGCCGGGCTTGGTCGCCCAGTACGTGATGAGGTCGTTCTCCTTGAAGTTCGGCAGCAGCGACTGCCCCAGCGTCGGGTAGACGAGCACGCCCGCGCCGATCGCGACGGCGGCCGTGACGATCGCCGGCTGCGGCCGGCGCATCACGAGTGACAGCGCTGCGCCGTAGCCGCGTTTCAGCCCGCGCGCGAGCGGCGATTCCTTCTGCCGGTGGCCACGCGAGAGCATCAGCAGGCACAGAGCCGGCGTAACGGTCGCGGCGACGAGCATCGACGCCAGCACCGCGAGGGCGTAGGCCAGCACCAGTGGCTGGAAGAACGCGCCGGACAGCCCCGAGAGGAAGAAGACCGGGATGATCGCCGCGACGTCGATCAGCGTCGCATAGATGATGGTGCTGCGGACCTCGACGGACGCGTCGAGCACGACCTTGAACGTCGACACGTCGCGGCCCTCGGCGCGCGCTTGGCGCAATCGCCGCACGATGTTCTCGACGTCGATGATCGCGTCGTCGACCACCACCCCGATCGCGACCACCAAGCCGGCCAGGATCATCACGTTGATGACCATGCCGGTCATCTCGAGGACCACCAGCGCGCTCATGAGCGACAGCGGGATCGCGAGCAGGCTGATGAACGCCGTGCGCCACTCGAAAAGGAACGCCGAGAGGATCAGGACCACGAGCAGGATTCCGAGCAGCATGGCCTTGAACAGGTTGTCCAGCGCCATGTCGATGAACGTGGCGGGACGGAACAGGCCATCGTGGACCTCGATGCCCGGGAGCCCGGGCTTCATCTCGTCCATCGCCTCCTCGACGCCCTTCGTCACCTCGAGGGTGTTGGCGCCGGGCACCTTCTGGACGATCAGCATCAGGCCGTCACGGCCGCCGATTCCGGCGTCGCCCCACAGCGGCATCGTGTCCTCAACCACGTGCGCGATATCGCCGAGGCGCATCGGCCTGCCGTCGATGCGCTCGAGTGGCACCTTCGCGAGGTCCTGCGCGTCTACGATCGGCTGCACGTTGCGGACATTCATCCGCAGGCCGTTCGACTCGACGAACCCGCCGGTGCCGACCGTGAACGCCTCCTCGAACGCAAGCACGCCGGCGTCCACGGCGTTCGCCGTGGTCTGCATCACCTGGTTCAGCGTGATGCCGTGCTCCGCCAGCTTGCGCGGGTCGACCTGGACGTGCCGCTGCTTGAGCCGCTCGCCGTAGATGAGCACTTGCGCGACGCCGGGCACGCGCGTCAG
The DNA here is from genome assembly GCA_050696935.1 of Solirubrobacteraceae bacterium. Lineage (GTDB taxonomy): Bacteria > Actinomycetota > Thermoleophilia > Solirubrobacterales > Solirubrobacteraceae > DASSUW01. Next base: position 7,188 of record JBOGYU010000078.1, read on the forward strand.
GCGTTGCCTGATCTTCCAGTAGGCGATCGCCGACATGTCGAGCGGCGACAGCTCGTCCGAGGTGAGCCCGATCTTCAGGATCCGGCTCGTGGACGAAAGCGCCGGCATCATGAACGGTGGGCTCGCCCACTGCGGCAACTGCGAAGTCACGCCCGCGAGACGCTCTTGGACGAGCTGCCGCGCCTGGTTGCGGTCGGTGCCGCGCTTGAAGTACATCTTGATCGACGACACCTGCTCGACCGAGTACGAGCGCATCTCGTCGAGCCCTTCGATCCCGTTCAGCGCGTCCTCGATCGGGATCGTGATCAGCTCCTCGACCTCGGTCGAAGAGTTTCCGAGCGCGAGCGTCTGCACCTCGATGATCGGCGGCGCGAACTCGGGGAAGACGTCCGTCTCCGCACCCCTGGTCTGGAGAAAACCGAAGACCAGCAGGACTGCGGCGCCGAACACCGCGAGCCATCTATACCGCAGGCTACGTCCGACTATCCAGCGCATTACTCGAACTCCCGCGTGGTCATGGATGCTGGTTGAGGATCTCGTACTCGGTCGCGAGCAACTCTGCGGCGCCCGTGGTCACGATCGTGGTGGCGGCAGGCGGGCCGTCTGACAGCACGGCCTCGTCATCGTCGACGCGAACGACCTTCACCGGCGCGCGGACGTAGGTCTCCGCCGCGGGCTTCGTGTACACGAACGCGCCGCCGTCCGGGTTGTAGATCAGCGCCTCGTGCGGCACGACCTTGCGCTTTCCCGCCCGGCGCACGGTGGTGGTCTCGACGGGGAGTAGGGCCGCGGTCTCGTCCGCCATCCTCACCCGCTGAACGTCGCGGCCCTCGATCGGCTCGACCTTGTACGGGTACGTCTCGCGCAGGTTCGACTCCACCTCGGAGCATGCCGAGACCGTGAGGGCCGCGGCGAGCAGGACGAGCCCCGAGGCGAAGAGGCGCGCGAGTCCAGGCCGCCGGCTGACCCTCACCCTAGACATCCCCACCGTCCTTCGCCTCGTCGGCTGCCCTCGCAGTGCCGGTGATCGGCTGCCTGGGCGGTGCCGCCTCTGCGTCAACCGGCACCGCCTCGACGCCGCCCCCGGCTGGGGCCCCTGCCGGCGCCGGCTCGATGCCGACCCACCGGTGCATGAGCTCCTCCTCCGGCGAAAGCGTCGGCTGACGCCCGCCGAAGCGCAGGTACAGCGTCGGCAGCATGAACAGGCTCACCAGCGCCGTCGTGACGAGGCCGCCGAGGAGCACGATCGCCATCGGGTTGACGATCTCCAGGCCCGGCCTGGGCCCGAGGACGACGAACACCAGCGCCACCACTGCCAGCCCGATGACGCTCGCGAGCGTCGGCACCAGTCGCTCCCGTGCGCCGCGCGCGACGAGCGCCGGCCCGAAGGCCTCTGCCTCGTAGCGCTCGAGGTCCTGCATGTGGCGGATCACGAGCAGGCCGTGCCGCGCAGCGAGGCCGAACAGCGCCAGGAAGGCGACCAGCGACCCCAGCGAGAACTCGCCGTCGACGAACCCGGCCACCGCGCCGCCCGAGAGCGCCACCGGGAGTGTGGCGAACACGAGCACGGCCGTCGTCCAGCCCCCGAAGGCCGCGTGCATGAGCAGGAAGGCCGCGATCAGAACCGCGATTGCCGACCCGATGATCAGCCCGAGGTTGATCTCGGAGCCCGTCGTCTGCGTCAGCACCTCGGCGTGGTACTCGAGCGGGAACGCGGAGCTCCGGAGGCGGTCCTCCAGCTCGGTGGCGACCGAGTCCAGGCTGCGCCCGCTCACGTCGGCGCTGACGTCGAGGTAGCGGGACACCGACTCGCGCGGGATCGAGATCGGAAGATCCCTCACCCGCACGTCCGCGATCCGGCCGAGCCGCACGCCACCGCCGTCCGGCGTGTCCAGCAGCAGGTTGCGGACGTCGGCGACGCTGCGGCGCGTCTCGGGCGTGCCCTTGACGACCACCTCGAACACCTTCTGCTCCTCGAAGACGCTTCCGACGACGAGGCCCTGGACCAGCGTGGCCTCGGCGCGGCGGACGTCGCCGGGCTTGATCCCGAACTGCCGTGCCTTCTCGAGGTCCACCTCGATCTCGACGTTCGGCTGCTCGACCAGCTCTTCGACTCGCGGGTCGGAGACACCGTCGGTCTCCGACATGAGCGCCTGCACCCGCGCCGCCTGCCGGCGAAGCGTGTCGAGGTTCTCGCCGTAGACGCGCACGGTCAGCGGCTTGTCGGTACCGGTGACCACGTCGATGCCGTCGCCCGTGGCGAAGTTCTGACCCTCCCTGAGCGCGCCGACGTCCCGGATCTTCTGCTCCGAATACGTGATCACGTTGCTCCGTGCGCCCTGGACGTCGGCGACCGCGTTCTCGATGGACGCGAACGTGGCGTCGTAGTCGGCACCGGAGGCGATGTTCACCCACACGTCACCGGTGTTGACGTCCACGCGCTGATCGCCTGCCACGGCGCGCCCGACGTGCGCGCCAACGTTCTCGACTCCCGAGATCGACCGCAGGTCGCGACTGACCTGAGTCGCGATCTCGGTCATGCGCGTGTTCGACGTTCCCGGCTCGGCGTCAAGCCGCACGAGCACGTCGCGGTCCTTGAACGACGGGATCACCGACTTGTCCTGGAGGGCGAACGCCAGGACACCGACCACCACGAGCGCGCCGGCCCCGATCATCACCGCACGCGCGTGGCCGGTGACTCGCGACACGGCCCCGCCGTAGCCCGCCTGCAGGGAACGCAAGAGCGGCGACTCGCCGCCCCGCCCCGATCCGCGCGAGAACAGGAGCAGGCTGAGCGCCGGCGTGACGGTCATCGCCACGACCATCGCGGTGGCCACGGCCAGCGCGTAGGCGAGCGCGAACGGCTCGAAGAACGCCCCCGGCCGGCCCTCTATGACCGCCACCGGGACGATCGCGAGCAGCGTGATGAACCCGGCGTACGCCAGCGGGCTGCGCACCTCGTGCGTGGCCTCGCGGACGATGTCGCCGGTCGGCCGGTCACTGCCCGCCTCGCGGTGCCGGCGCATTCGCCGGCCGATGTTCTCCGCGCCGGCGACCGCATCGTCGATCACGATGGCCAGCGCGATCGCGAGCCCCGCGAACGAGATCGCGTTGAACGACTCGCCCAGCATGTCGAGCACGAGCGCCGCCGCGATCAGCGAGAGCGGGATCGAGAACAGAGCGATCAGCACCGTGCGCCACTGGAACAGGAACGCGGCGACGACCAGCGCCAGCAGGATGCCCGCGATCAGGAGCGCCAGCGTGAGGTTGTCGATCGCGTCCTCGATGAAGCTCGCGGGCCGGAACACCGACGTGTCGGGCTCCATCCCGGCAAGGCCCGGCTTGAGGTCCTCGAGGGCGGCCTCCACGCCCTTCGTCACCGAGACGGTGTTCGCGCCGGGGAACTTCTCGATCACCAGCATCAGCCCGTCGCCGTCGTTGACGATGGCATCGCCGATCAGCGGCTGGTGGTCCTCGACGACACGCGTCACGTCACCCAAGCGCATCTCGCCGCCCGTGCCCTCGATCGGCACGTTGCTCAGCTCCTTGGGGTTCGTGAGCTTGTCGAACACGTGGCGGACGCCCAGGCGCTGCTGCGGGGTCTCGATGAACCCGCCGGTGCCGGGGACCGAGCCCTCGACGAAGCTCAGCGGCGACGAGATCTGAGCGTTCGCGGTCGTCTCGACGACCTGCTTGAGCGTCACGTTGCGTTCCGCCAGGCGCGCGGGATCGACCTGCACCTGCAGCTGCCGGTCGCGGAAGCCCCAGATGGCCACGTTCGCGACACCCGGAACGCCCAGGAGCCGCGGCTGGAGCGTCCAGCGCGCGATCACGGACTTCTCGATCGGAGTGACCTCGTCCGAAGCGAGCGAGAACATCAGCAGCCGGCTCGAGGAGGAGTAGGGCTGGAGCATCACCGGCGGCTTGGAGATGTTCGGCAATGCGGCCGCCCCCATCTGCGTCAGGCGCTCCTGAACGAGCTGGCGGCCCGTGTAGAGGTCGAAGCCGTCCTCGAACACGAGCGTGATCGAGGAGAGGCCCGGAAGCGACTCGGACCGCATGACGTCGATGCCCTCCACGCCGTTCAGCAGGTCCGCCTCCATCGGAACCGTGACGAGCTGCTCCACCTCTTCCGCCGAGAGTCCGAGGGCTTCCGTCTGGATCTCGACGTAGGGGGGCGTGAACTCCGGGAGGACGTCCACAGGGGCGTTGCGAAGCTGCGCGATGCCGACGCCGAGCACACCGGCGGCCACGGCCACCACCAGCAGTCGGAACCGCAAGCTCGTCCGAAGTATCCCGCGCATTGCTAATCCTCTCGCAAGAGCTCGATGGTCGTGGCTCCGGCAGTGAAGTCGGGCGGGTCCAGGGTCGACCTTGCCGCCACTGGCACGGTACGCTCACCTGTGATGCTTGAGAGCATCCTTGACCCTCCTGACATCTGTCTGGCATTAACAGGACGCGCTGCTCCGCGCCGTGCAGCGCGACGTCTACTCACCCGTCAAAGGGGCGGGTGAGCGTAAGCCCGAGATTCCGAGTCTGTGATAGGCCCGATGAAGTCTCTTAGGGCTTTCTTAGAATATCCGGAGCGATGCTCGGATTGCAAGCCGCAAAAAAGGACAGGTTTCGCATCGCTCCTGCGCACGCCCGTCCGGGCTCTTGGGACCCGACCCGGGAGACGGTTGCGGCGCATCTCTAATCTTCGCCCTGTGATGGAGCGAGACGGCTGAACCGCCTGACTGATGCGCCTACTCGTGGTCGAAGACGACGTCAAGCTGGTGCGCGCCCTCGAGCGCGGGCTCCGGCAAGAGGGCTACACGGTCGACCTGGCGGCCACGGGCGACGACGCGCTGGCAAAGGCGAGCGACTCCGACTACGACGCCGTGGTCCTGGACGTGATGCTCCCGGGCGTGGACGGTTTCTCGGTGTGCGAAGAGCTGCGGCGCAGGAAGCGCTGGGTGCCCGTGCTCATGCTCACGGCACGTGCCGACGTCAACGACCGCATCCGCGGCCTCGATGGGGGCGCCGACGATTACCTCGTCAAGCCGTTCGACTTCGGTGAGCTGCTCGCGCGCCTGCGCGTGCTGACCCGCCGCGGCCCGGCCGAGCGCGCCCCCGTCCTGACGGTCGGAGACCTGCGCGTCGACCCGGCGGCGCACATCGTGACCCGCGCCGGCCGTCAGGTCGAGCTGACCGCTCGCGAGTTCGAGGTGCTCGAGTTCCTGGCGCGGCACGCCGGCGAGGTCGTGTCGAGGACGCAGCTGCTGGAGCAGGTCTGGGACGAGAACTACGACGGGTCGCCCAACGTCGTGGACGTCTACATCGGTTACCTGCGCAGGAAGCTCGAGCGGCCCTTCGGCCGTCGGCTGATCGGCACGGTCCGGGGCGTGGGGTTTCGGTTGGAGGCGCGGTGAGACTGCCGATTCGTGTTCGGTTGACGGTGTGGTATGCGGTGCTGTTGGCGGCGATCGTGGTGGGGCTGGGGCTGTTCTTGGTGTTGCAGCTGCGGGCGGATTTGCAGGCGGCGATCGATCGTGATGTGCGTGAGGCGTCGGTTCATATCGCGGCGGGCTATGCGGACGAGGGTGCCGAGGAGGTGCGGGATCTGAGCGTGCAGCTGCTGCCGGGCACTGGCGCGGTGGCGCAGGTGGTCGATCCGGGCGGGCGCGTGCTGGTGGCGCATGGTGAGCTTGCGGGTGGGCGGGCGATCGTGCCGGCGCGGGTGCGCGCGGAGGCGCTGGCGAGCAGGTCGCGGATGTTGACGGTGATGGTGGGCGGCGAGCAGTTCCGGGCGCTGGCGTCGCCGGTGTCGCGGGACGGCGATCCGGGGGTGCTGGTGGTGGCCGAGTCGCTGGAGGAGGTCGAGCAGTCGGTGGAGCGGGTGCTGATGCTGTTGTTGCTGGCCGGGCCGGCGGCGCTGGCGGCGACCGCGGTGGGCGGGTGGTGGCTGGCGCGCAAGGCGCTGCGGCCGGTCGAGCGGATGACCGCCGAGGC
>JBOGYU010000079.1:0-13167 GCA_050696935.1 Solirubrobacteraceae bacterium
GCCGCGGCCTGGGAGCGGACGCTCCCGTTCGACCTGCTGCTGGAGGACTTCCCGCGGCCGGAGCGGCGCGTGACCCTGTCGAGCCGGCGCGACGCCTTCGGCCTGCCGCTCGTACGCGTCGCCTACCCGCCCGCGAGCGCGTACGAGGAGCAGGGCCACCGCGCGGCGGTCGCCGAGATCGTGCGCCGCCTGGCGCCGCTGGGTGTGGAGGCCGCAGACGAGGCGCCCGCTCCCGAGGGCGGCCACCTCCTCGGGACGTGCCGGATGGGAGGAGTCGTCGACGCCGGCCTGCGCCACCTCGACCTCGAGAACGTGTACGTCGCCGGCGGGAGCGCGTTCCCCACGTACTCGCCGTCGCACCCGACGCTCACGATCGCCGCGCTGGCGATCCGCGCGGGCGAGCGCGTCGCCGCCGAGCTGGCCTGAGGGTCTATCCGGCTACGAGGCCGAGGTCGAACGACTCGACGATGTCGCTCGCCGCGAAGCGCGCGCAGGGCGAGCCGCCGAACACCCACAGGCGGCCGCCGGCGACCGCGGCCGCCATGCCGTGCCGCTTCGTGCGCATCTCCGGGAGCTGGCTCCAGCTGTTCGAGCGCGGGTCGTAGCGCTGGATCTTGCCGGTCACCCAGCCCTCGCGGTCGTCGTCGCCGGCCACCGCGAGGAAGTAGCCGTCCACCGACGCGCCCTCCAGGCTGCCGGCGTCCTGCGGCATCGGCGCCACGCGCGTCCAGCGGTCCGCGGCGGGCTCGTAGCGCTCCACCACGTCGATCGAGTCCGAGGTAAGTGTGCGGCCGCCCGCGACGTAGAAGGAGCCGCCGACCGCCGCGCCGATCATGTGCTCGCGGGCGGTCGGGATGTCGGCCAGGCGGCGCCAGCGCTCGGTCCGCAGGTCGAACGCCTCGAGCGCGCTCGACAGCCGGCCGTTGCGCGTCATGCCGCCGGCGACGTAGAGGGTGTCGCCGATCACGGCCCCGGCGGCGGCGCCGCGCGGGGTCGGCATCGGCGGCAGCTCGCTCCAGCTGTCCGTGTCCGGGTCGTAGACGAAGGCGTCGCTGCGCGTGTCGGCGCCGAACAGCAGGTCGCCCATGCCACCGACCACGTAGATCCTGCCGTTCCAGGCGGCCATCACGTGGTGGTTGAGCCGCTCGGGCATCGGCGCCAGGCGGGCGTAGCGCCCGGTGGCGGGATCGAAGCGCAGCAGGTCGGCGACCGACTGCGCGCGCACGAGCTCGCGCACGCCCCTGACCGGGCTCGGCTCGCCGTACTCGAGCAGCTTCGCGGTGCCGCCGGAGAGGTAGACGCCCCCGTCGAGCGCCACGGCGCGCAGCTCGTCGCGCTTGGCCGGCAGGCTCGGCTCGGCGCGCCAGCCGCGCGACTCCTCGGTCTCGGCGAGGCAGGGTGCGTCCAGCCCGAGCTGCTGGCGCAGGCGGATCTCCGCCGGCGTGTCGGTCAGCAGCCCGAGCGCGACGCCGCCGAGGACGAGCGCGAACAGGGCGCCGGCGAGGAAGCGCCAGTGGCTCACGCGCTCACCCTCAGGCGCGCCCGGGCCGTGACCAGCGGCGCCAGCGCGAAGCACGCCGAGCCGCTCAGCTCGGACAGCTCCTCCATGCCCATGAGGATCCCGTAGCCGTCGACCGCGCGCTCGCGCTCCATCGGCCCGGTCCACTGGATCGCCTCGAGCACGCCCGCGATCACCCACAGCGCCGCGCCGGCGGCGAGCAGGGCCGCTGCGATCGGGACCGCGCGCAGCCACCGCAGCAGCGCGAGCCATGCGACCCCGCCGGCCGCCATCAGCGGGAGGTAGAGCGTCTGCCAGTCGACGCCGGTGCCGTCCTCCAGCGCCTCGTGCAGGCCAGTGGCCTCGTCGATGGCCATCAGCGTGAACAGGGCCGCCAGGACGAGCCAGGGCCAGCGCCGGCCCGCCGGCTCGGTCGTCGCGGCCAGCGCGGAGGCGGCGGCCGCGCCCAGCAGGATCAGCCCCGCGGCGAACGCCGGCACCTTCACCTCGGCGTCGAGGTCGAAGGCCGGCGCGGCCTCGTAGCGCACCTCGATCGCTCCCAACACGCCCAGCACGGCGATCACCACCGCGAAACCGACCGCGAGCCTGACGGGGTCGACCTGCACAAGCTTCCGCACTGCTGCCAGTGTCGCACGGGGATCCATCCGTCCCCTATCGGCGGCGTGCGGGCCCCGTTTGAGACGGATCAGAGGGCGGTGAGCAACTCGACGTCGTGCCCGTCGGCCAGCGTCAGCACTCCCGCATCGAAGGTGATCAGGGGCACGCCCCGGCGGCGGGCGAGCGCCAGCAGGTGCGCGTCGGTCACCTGACGGTACCCGGACATCCTCGGCACATCAGCGTCGGCGATCGACACGTCGTCGACCAGGAAGCGGTGACGACCTGCCGCGCGCAGCGCCGACAGAACGGCGCGTGCGGCTTCGACGCCGATTGGGCTCGGGAGCACCTTCGGGTTGGACGACACGCGCACGAAGCCGCTCTCGGTGGTGGGACAGGTGGCCCACCCGTGCGCGCTGTTGGAGGCGAACCACGACCGCATCGTCGCGTGGTGCACGTGCGAATCCCACGCCAGCGCGACGAGTGCGTTGACGTCGAGCAGCGCCATTGTCCGTGTCAGTCCTCGTCGAGCGCCCGCCGCACCATCTCGAGGGTGATGGGCGGCGTGCCGGCCGGCACGCTGATCACCGGCAAGCCGTCGACGGTCTCGACCCGAGCAGGCGTGAGCCCGCGGCGGGCGAGCTCGGAGACGACTGAGCCCAGTGAGCGGCGTTCTCCGGCGGCCAGCTCCCGCGCGGCCGCGATGACGTCGTCGTCGATGTCGAGCGTCGTCCGCACGGGCCTGATGCTACAGCATCAACGCATCATATCCGTGGAAGATGTCGTCCGGGTCGTAGCGCGCCTTCACGCGAAGCAGGCGGTCGAGGTTGGCGCCGTGGTACGCCCGATCCCACGTGCCCAGGTCCGGGTCGGGGAAGTTCGGGTATGCCCCTCCGGTTCCGGAGGGGTGCGCGAGCGCCCATGAGCGCGCCAGCCATTCGCGTGCCGCCGGCGTGGTCGCCTGTGCTCCGTCCTCCTCGACGACCACCTCGTGCTTGAGCAGGAAGCGCTCGGCGCGGTGGAAGAAGGTGGTCGCGGCGGGGCCGACGCGGTTGTAGGCGCCGCCCCAGGGCGTGAAGTCGAGCTCGCGCGCCTGCCCCGGCGAGCGGCCGTCGCCGATGTGCTCGACGAGCGCGGCGATCGTCTCGGCGGGAAGGGGCGCCCTGAAGAACTCCGACTTGGTGAACACGTGGCCGGGCTCCGGCTTGGCGGCGGGCTCCGCGTCGGGCTCGGCGAGATGGCGCTTGGTCTGGCGGTAGGACAGGTGCTCGAGCGTCGCCGAGCCGGGATCGACGCCGGTGCGAGCAACGAGGCCGTCGAGCGTGCGTCGAGCGTCGGGTTCGGAGCTCAGCACGGCACCGAAGACCCTGACGACGACCGGTCGGTCCGGCTCGGCGGCCGCGGTGACCAGCAGGCTGGCCGCGACTTCCTCCGGCGCGTCGGGCGCCCAGTCCTGCCACGCGTCGACGATCGCGGAAGCCGCGCGCGGCGGCCAGCGCAGGTCGAAGCTCGTCGCGTCGGGAGCGGGCAGCGTCCTGAACAGGAGGCTGGTGACCACGCCGAACCGCAGGCCTCCGGCACCGCGCAGCGCCCAGAACAGGTCGGCGTGGTCGTGCTCGTCGCACCGGACGGCGCGCCCGTCGGCCAGCACGACGTCGGCCGCGAGCAGCTGGTCCGAGGTCAGCCCGTGCAGGCGGCCGAGGATCCCGATCCCGCCGCCGATCGTCAGGCCGGCGATGCCGACGGACGGTCCGCAGCCGGCCGCGATCGTGCGCCCGTGCTCCTCGAGCGCGTCGTACACGCCGCCGAGCCTGGCGCCGCCGCCGATCGTCACCGTGCCGTCCACGACCGCGACCGAGCTCATCGGGCCGACGTCGATCAGGATGCCTCGCGTCGACGAGCTCCCGGCGAAGCAGTGGCCTCCGCCGCGGACCGCGACCTCGGCCCCTGACCGCCGCGCGAACGCGAGCGCCTCGGCGACGTGCTCCGGCGCGCGACAGCGCACGATGGCTGCGGGCGCGACGTCCGAGAAACGCGCCATCGCCGGCATGCGCACCAGCTCGAAGTCTGGTGACCCGGGCAGGAGGACGTCGCCCGCGATGGCGCCCTGCAACGCGTTCCAGTCGGTGCTCATCGGCGGATCCGGAATCGCAGGTGCGTGACGCGCTCGGGTGCCTCGACGACGCGGGTGCGCTCGAACTCGATCGGTTCGGTGCCGAGGTGGTCGAAGAGTCGCTTGCCGGCGCCGGGCAGCACGGGGATCAGGTGGATCTGGATCTCGTCGAGCAGCCCGGCTCGGATCGCCTGCTGGGGGATGTCGGCGCCCATCACGTTGACGTTCTTGTCGCCTGCCGCCGCCTTGGCTCGCGTGATCGCGGCCTCGACGCCGGCGGTGATGAACGTGAACGGGGCTTCGTCGCGGGCCATGTCGTCGGGCACCTCGTGCGAGACGATGAAGTACGGCATCCCTCGCGCCGCGTCAGGCGGCGCGGCGCGGCTGGTAGACGTGGCCGACGGCGCCGGTCGCGAAGCTCCGTGCCTCGACGAGCTCGAGGTACAGCGGGGCAGGCAGCTCCTTGAACAGCGGCAGCCCGGCCCCCAGCGCGGCCGGGTGCACAACGAGCCGATACTCGTCGATCAGACCGAGCCGCGACAGCGCCTGTGCGAAGGTGGCGCCGCCGTGGGCGATGAGGTCCGTGCCGGGCTCGCGCTTGAGGCGGTCGATCTCCTCGCTGAGCTCACCCCGCGCGATCCGCGACTCGGCCCAGTCGGCGGTCTGCAGGGTCTTTGAGAACACGACCTTGGGGATGTCGTTCATGGGCGCTGCGTACTCGCTGGTGGACGTCGGCCACGCGGCGGCCATCTGCTCGTAGGTGACGCGGCCCATCAGGTGGGCGCCGGCTCGGCGCACCGAGTCCAGCTTCCATCGCTTGGTGGCGTCGTCCTCTCTTCCGTAACCCCAGTCGTGCGCTCCGTCGAGCGCGGCGACGAACCCATCGATCGAAACGCCCATCTGTAGAGCGAGCCTGCGCATGAGATCTCCTGTTCGGTGTGTCCTCTTTGACCGGCGAAGGCGCCGGAATTCATCGCTGCCGGTCGAAATGCCTTCTGGGATGTTCTCGGCCGAGCGCCTGTAGCCGGCACGGAGCCCGCGGGCGGCGAGCTCCGTGCGCGGCGGGACGTCACGCCGGCTTGGGCGCGTACACGTGGACGACGATGCCCGACGCGAACGGCGTCGTGCGCACCAGGTCGAGGTGCGTCGTGTCCACCCCTCCGAGGAGCCGCTGGCCGGACCCGGCGATCACCGGGAACACCCAGAGGTGCAGCTCGTCGAGGAGCCCGTGCGCCATCAGGGTGCGGTCGAGCTCGCCGGTGCCGAACCTCAGGAGGTCCGCGCCCGGCTGGCGCTTGAGCGCGGCGATGCCCTCCGCGGCGTCACCGTCGATCACCGACGCGTTCCACGCGGTCTCCTGCAGCGTCCGCGACGCGAGGTGCTTCGGCATGGCGTTGATCCGGTCGGAGTACTCGTCCCCGCTGCGCGCGGGCCAGGCCTTCGTGAAGACTTCATAGGTCCTGGGCGTCGAGGAGCGAGTGACAGCCGGCGCGAACGAGCGCGTGGTCGTCAGCAAGCAGGACGCGAATCATGCGCTCGACGCCGGTCACCGGCAGCCGGTGAGCTCGAGCGGCGACCTCGCCGGTCCGGATCATGCGGCGCTCCGCTTGCCAGGGACACCGCGGCGTCGCCGGGGCTTGAAGACGGACAGGGCGGTGGCCAGCGTGAGGGCGACGACGTCGTACGCGGAGCTGGCGATCAGGCGCGCCTGCGCGCCGCCCTCGCCGGTGCGCATCGCCTCGGTGCCGGGGCCGAGCACGAGCGTGCCGACGAGGATGACCCCGAGCAGCAGCACGAGCTTGGCCACGACCCAGCCGTATCGCAAGACGCTCCAGGCCGACGAGAAGCCGAGCAGGATGCCGGTTGCGAGGGAGAGGAGGCTGAGCGGGATGCCGAACAGCACGGTGAACATCGCCAGCAGCTCGTATGACGCCGCGGCGAGCGCGGCGTCGCCGGTGGCGGCGGCGCGGATGTTGACCGCGAGGACCGCGGCGACGTCGCCCAGCAGCCCGACCCCGGCGATGATGTGGACGGTGAGCAGCGCTCGGCGAACGTTGGGACGTAACCCAAGGCGAGCGCCGCGGGGGGCGGGGTCGGCGACGGTCATGGCGACACTGTGCCGGCTGCGCCTCGGGCCGTCGTCGGCCGCCGTGGCGAACCTCGCCTCGTCCGCACGGACCGGGTGCTCGCGCGTCTCCTCCGGGAGGAGGAGCTCGGGGTCGTGGTCCCGGACGAGGAGGGTGCCGACGGTGCCTTGGTGACAAGCACCTTGCCGTCTCGCCTGGGCGCCGGGCGGGGCGTTCGGACTGCTGAGCGTGAACACGACCCTATGCGTCGGCCCGCTCGCCAACGTCGCCGACGGGCGTCGATGTGAGCATGCTCGGATCCGGGCTCATCGCCGCTGCGCTCTACGCCGTCGCGATCGCCCGATTCCCCGAGCGCGTCGCCGATCCGGGCGACGGTGCGTAGGATGCTCTCGTGTCGGGCGACATCGCGGCTCCTGTGGGCGGGCCTCGTGAGGCGCTCGTGGCCGGCGAGTCGTCGGAGGCAGGGGCGTGACGATGGCCGAGGCACGCGCGCGCGGCCGGGAGTCGTTCGCCCGGCAGGCGTGGGCGGATGCCTGCGCCGAGCTGTCCGCTGCGGATCGGGAGGCCCCGCTCGAGCCGGAGGACCTCGAGCGGCTCGCCACGGCGGCGTACCTCGCCGGCAGGGATGAGGACAGCGTGGAGGCGTGGGAGCGTGCGCATCACGAGCTCGTGAGCAGGGGCGAGGTCGAACGGGCTGCCCGATGCGCGGGCTGGCTGGTCTTCGTGCTGTTGAACGGCGGCGAGTTCGCCCGCGGCGGCGGATGGATCGCGCGGGCACGCCGGCTGCTCGACGATGGCCGGCGCGACTGTGTCGAGCAGGGGCATCTGCTGGTGCCGGTGGCCCTGCAGCGCGCGGTCCAGGGAGACTGGCCGAGTGCCCAGGCGATCTCTGGCCAGGCCGCCGAGATCGGCGATCGGTTCGGTGACATCGATCTGGTGACGCTCGCCCGCAACCTTCAGGGCCGCGCGCTGATCGGGCAAGGACAGACCGTCGAGGGAATGACCCTGCTCGACGAAGTCATGGTGGCGGTCATGGCGGACGAGGTGTCTGAGATGGTCGCCGGGGCCGTCTACTGCAGCGTGATCGAGGCGTGCCAGGAGGTCTTCGATCTGCGTCGTGCGCAGCAGTGGACGGCGGCGCTGACCCACTGGTGTGACTCTCAGCCGGATCTCGTCCCGTTCAGCGGTAACTGCCTGGTGCATCGCGCCGAGATCATGCAGCTGCACGGCGCGTGGCCGGACGCCGCCGAAGCGGCGAAGCGGGCGTGCGAGCGGCTCCTCCGGCGGGGTCAGCCGGCCGCCGGTGCCGCCTTCTACCAGCAGGGCGAGCTGCACCGGCTGCGCGGCGAGTTCGTGCAGGCCGAGGAGGCGTACCACCAGGCCAGCCGGTGGGGACGAGAGCCACAGCCTGGCCTGGCGCGGCTACGACTGGTCCAGGGGCAGGTCGATGCCGCGGAGGCGGCGATCCGTCGCGTGGTGGACGAGGCCCAGGACCGGCTGGCGCGGTCGCGGTTGCTTCCCGCGCACGTCGAGATCATGTTTGCCGCCGGTGACGTCCAGGCGGCACGCGCCGCCGCCGATGAGCTGTCGGAGATGGCCGACGACCTCGACGCGCCGCTGCTGGGCGCGCTGGCCACCGATGCCCAGGGCGCCGTCCTGCTGCTCGAGGGCGACGCGCGAGCCGCGCTCGGCGCGCTGCGCCGGGCGTGGACGGCGTGGCAGGAGCTCGAGGTGCCGTACGAGGCTGCGCGGGTGCGCGTTCTCACCGGACTCGCCTGCCGGGAGCTCGGGGACGAGGAGACGGCGGAGATGGAGCTCGACGCGGCGCGCTGGGTCTTCGGGCAGCTCGGCGCCGGGCCCGACCTCGCGCGAGCGCAGGCGCTCTCCGCGAAGGCCGCCGCCAAGCCGGCGGGCGGGCTGACCGCGCGCGAGCTGGAGGTGCTGCGCCTCGTGGCGACCGGCAAGACCAACCGGTCGATCGCTGCCGACCTGTTCCTGAGCGAGAAGACGGTGGCCCGCCACGTCAGCAACATCTTCACCAAGCTCGGTCTGTCGAGCAGGGCGGCGGCCACTGCCTACGCCTACGAGCACGACCTCGTATAGGCGCCTACACAGACGACCTCGTATAGGCGCCTACACAGAATTACCCACGTCGGGTGGCCGCGCGATTTGGGTGTTTCGCCCGTAGCGGCGACGCCGGCTGCTCCGTAGCGTCGCAATCGAAGCAGGCCACCGGAGAGGCGAGCATGACCAAACAGCACGCATCGGAGGAACGCGGACCGCGACACGCCGGCGAGGACGCTCGGCGGCGGTTGCTGGCCGGGATTCCGGTCACGGAACGACGGCTGCAGCTCGCCGGCGTCTCCACCGCAGTGCTGGAGGGTGGTGACGGTCGGCCGCTCGTCCTGCTGCAGGGCGGGATCGAGTGCGGCGGGGTGTACTGGGCGCCGGTGATCTCCCGGCTTGCCGAGAGCCACCGCGTGATCGTCCCTGACGTGCCCGGCCTGGGGGAGTCCGAGCCGGTCGCCCGGCTGGACGCCGCGACATTCGCCGACTGGTTCGCCGAGCTGCTCCGGGAGACGTGCCGGGAGAGCCCGACGGTGATTGCGCACTCCCTCGACGGCAGCCTCGCCGCGCGCTTCGCGGCCACCCACGGCGAACTCCTGCGCAGACTGGTGATCTACGCGGCGCCCGGGATCGGGCCCTACCGCATGCCGCTGGGTCTCCGCGTCGCCGCGGTCCGTTTCGGGCTGCGCCCCACCGAGCGAAATGCGGAGCGGTTCGACCGCTTCGCGTTCTTCGACTTCGATGGGTCCCGCCGGCGGGACCCGGCCTGGTTCGAGGCCTTCAGTGCGTACACGCGACTCCGTGCAGTCGTCCCGCACGTCAAACGGACCATGAGGCAGCTGATCGCGACAGGCACGAAGCAGGTCCCGGACACGGAGCTCCGCCGCATCGCGGTCCCGACCGCGCTGCTGTGGGGCAGGCACGACCGCTTCGTCCCGCTCGGCCTCGCCGAGGGAGCGAGCGCCAGGCTCGGCTGGCCGCTGTACGTGATCGACGACGCCGGTCACGCCCCCCACATCGAGCAGGCCGACGCCTTCGTCGATGGGCTGAACCGGATCAAGGCAGGTGCAGGATGGACGGCGCACGCGGCTCAGATCTAGACGAACCGGTCCCCGCACGCTCAGATGAGGTGGTCGAGGTCCACGAGCGGATCCTCGGTGCCTCCCCGGCACGGAGTCGACACATCGAGGTTCGCTCGCGTCGACGATGACGCGGCGCTGTCGGTTGCGTTCCTGGTCGCCGCCTAACAACGAGCAGGAAGGGATCGCGGCCTGCATCGAGGCGCTCGATCACGCCGCGGCGAGCTACGCGGGGCGGTGCCGGCTGTATCTGGTCGACAACGCATCCCAGGACGACACCGGCGCGGTCGCGGCGCGGGCGATCGCCGGCTGCCGCGCGCTGTCTGGGCAGGTGCTGCTGTGTCCGGCGCGCGACAAGTCGCGCGCGCTGTCGGTCGAGCTAGCCGACCCGTCGGTGCTCTCGATGCGCCAGGTCTCGCTCGTGGGCGGCGCCGTGCTGAGCCTGCAGCTGGCGGTGATCGCCGCGCTGCTGCTTGCGCACCGCGAGTTCCGCGCGCTCGCGGCCGCCCCCACCTACCTGCTGTTCCGGCTCTTCCGCGCCTACGTGGCGCTCGAGACCCTGCTCACGCTACGCCTGCGAGCCTCGCCGGCCCGCCCCGTCGTCAGGGGCCGTCGAGGGTATCTCCGCGCCCGCCTGAGCGACGCCGCGCCGCCGGACCTGCAGATCTGCGGCGCGCACCGGACGCCTGCCGTTTTCGGTGCGGAGGGCGGGGTACGGAGTGTGCTCTAGGAGGGGTGGGGCCCGGCACCGGGGCGGCCGGTCGGCCGCCCCGGCGCGGGCCAGCCGGGTCCCGACCCGTGCTTGTCGAAGGAAGGAGCGGATGATGAAGCCCACGGCGATCATGGTCGCGCTGGTCGTGTCGTTGGCGATGGCGAGCGCGGCGTACGCCCAGGAGCTGAAGTTCGAGGCCGAGCTCTCGGGCGCCGCAGAGAGGCCGACGCCGGTCGTGACCGAGGGCGTCGGCGAGGCGAAGTTCGAGTGGGACGGGACGAGCGTCGAGTACGAGCTCAAGTGGGACGACCTGACCACTCCGGCTTTCGCCGCCCACATCCATTGCGGAGGACCCGAGGAGAGCGGCCCGGTAGGCGTGACGCTCTTTGCCGGTGCGATGGACACGGAGGGAGAGGTCCAGGCTGCGTTCACCAACCCCGACCCCGGCAACGCGTGTGGCTGGGAAGACATGGCCGACGTGCTCGGCGCGATGGCCACCGGCGACGCGTACGTCAACGTCCATACCACGCAGCACCCCGGAGGCGAGATCCGCGGACAGATAGCTGCCGGCTGAGGTCACGGCCGCCGCCGCTGAGGCGCCGGTCCAGAGACCGCGCGCCTCAGCAGCCGCCGCGACCGGGCCCGGCTTCGCGGTCAGTGCGCGGGGCGGATGTTCTGGTTGAGCCGGAAGCGGTTGTCCGGGTCGTAGGCGGCCTTGATCGCCGCGAGGCGGTCGTGGTTCGCGCCGTAGCTGGCGCGCACGGCGGCGTCGCCTTCCTCGAGCAGGCCGGGGAAGTTGAAGTAGGTCTTGCCGTCCGAGAACGGGATTGCGGCGTCCCAGAACGCCCGGGTGTAGGCGACGTTGGTGGCGTCGTCGGCGGGGTCGTGCCAGGTCGAGTCGATGCTCAGCATCCACTCCGAGCTGCGGTCGCCGAACGCGGTGTCCCCGGCGCCGACGCGGGCCATCGCCCCGCCGCAGTGGCGGATGATGACGAGCGTGTCGTTCGACGGGCGGCGGTTGGACCAGTCGACCGTGGTGTCGATCGCGACATCCGAGAACCCGTCCAGGTACAGCGCCTTCCAGTAGCGGCGCGGGCCCGCCGGGAAGAACGGGTCCAGCGAGCGCTGGAAGTCGAGGTACTCCACGCGCCCGCTCATGTCCAGCAGCGGGGTCGCGAGCTCGCGCAGGCCTCGCGTTGCGCGCTCGCCCTCGCCCGGGTCGCCCGCCCACATTCCGGCCACGCCGACGTACGGCAGGCCGCGCAGCTGCTCGGGCAGCTCGTCGACGACGGGCAGCGACCAGATGAGCCCCGCGGTCGACAGCTCGTCCGGCGCGCCGGCGACGGCGTCGCGCCAGCCGGCGAGCACGCGCCCAGCGTCCTCGATCGGGTAGGCGACGTTCAGCGCGAACACCTCGGGCCCGAGCTCGTGCAGGCGCAGCTCGAAGGACGTGACCACGCCGAAGTTGCCGCCGCCGCCGCGCAGCGCCCAGTGCAGGTCCGGGTGCTCGCCGGCGCTCGCCCGCAGCTGGCGGCCGTCGGCGAGGACGACCTCGGCCGAGACGAGGTTGTCGACGGTCATCCCGTCGCGCCGGCGCTGGTGGGAGACGCCTCCGTTGAGCGCCAGGCCCGCGACGCCGGTCTCGGACACGACCCCGCCCGGAGTGGCAAGGCCCAGCGGCGCGGTGACGCGGTCGACGTCGGCCCACGTGGCGCCGCCCTGCACGTGCACGGTGCGCCCGGCGGCGTCGATGCGGACGGCGCGCATCGCCGACAGGTCGATCACCAGGCCGTCGTCGACCACGGCCGTGCCCGCGACGTTGTGCCCGCCGCCGCGGACGGCGAGCGGCAGCCCCTGCTCCGCGGCGAAGCGGACGGCGGCCGCGACGTCCTCGGCGTCCGCGCAGCGCGCGATCGCGGCCGGGCGCTTGTCGATCATGCCGTTCCACACCCCGCGGGCGGTCTCGTACTCGGGGTGATCGGGTGAGATGACCTCGCCGGCCAGGCGCTCAGCGAGCGCGGCGGCGAGATGGGTGGAGGCGGTGGGATGGATGGCCATGGCTGCGCAGCCTGCGCCCTGGCCGTCCGGCGACCGTCCCGGCCGGCGTCCGGAATCCGTCCCGCGCGCGTCCGGGGCCGGGTAGGCTCGGCCTCAGTGCTCGAAGTGCGCCTCCTCGGTGGCCTCTCTGCCGTGGCGGACGGCCGGCCGGTCGAGCTGCCCGCCGACGCGCGGGCGCGCGAGCTGCTGGCCCGGCTCGCGCTGTCACCCGGGCCGCACCCGCGCTCCGCGCTCGCCGGGCGGCTGCGTCCCGACGTGCCGGAGGACAGCGCCCGCAAGACGCTGCGCAACGCGCTGTACGAGCTGCGCCGGGCGCTGGGGCCGGCGGGCCGCGACGCGCTGGTCGTCACCGGCCAGCGCGTCGGGCTGTCGGACTCGGTCCGCGTCGACGTGCGGGAGTTCCGCCGGTTTCTCGCCGACGGAGAGCTCGAGGCCGCCGCGGATGCGGTGCACGGTGAGCTGCTCGACGGCTTCGACGGCGACTGGGCGCTGCGCACGCGCGACGAGCACGCGGCCGAGCTTGCCGGCGTGCTCGGCACGCTGGCCGCCCACGCGGAGGACGCCGGCGACCTGCCCGCCGCGGTGGCGTGGGCTCGCCGGCGCCTGGAGGTCGAGCCGCTCACGGAGGCGGCGCATCGCGAGCTGATCCGCCTGCTCGCGCTCGACGGCGATCGCGCCGCGGCGCTCGCCGCCGCGCGCGCCATGAGCGAGCGCTTGCGCTCCCAGCTCGGGATCCCACCGTCGGCCGCGACGCGAGCGCTCGTCGAGGACGTCCGCCGCGGCAGGATCGTCCGCCCCGCCGCGGTGAGCGCCGCCCCGTTGCCGGCCGCCCTGGCCGCCGTCGAGCACCCCGAGGGCCGCGGGGCCGTGCTGGCGCGGCTGGAGCAGGCGTGGGCGGACGCGGTGTCGGGCGCGCCGCGGTTCGCCCTGGTCACCGG
>JBOGYU010000080.1:0-13117 GCA_050696935.1 Solirubrobacteraceae bacterium
GCCGCGAGCGCCGCGGCGGCGCCGAGCAGGAGCCCGGCGCGCGGGCTGACCGCCTCGGCGACCCAGCCGACGAGCGGGGCGCCGATCGGCGTCGAGCCCAGGAAGACCATCGAGTAGAGCGCCATCACGCGGCCCCGCATCGCGGGGTCGACGGCGAGCTGCATGGCCGAGTTCACGCCGGCGGCGAACGTCACGCTGACCGCGCCGAGCGGCACGAGCGCGGCGAGCTGGAGCGTCACCGTCGGCGCGGCGGCCACGAGCAGCTCGATGACGCCGAACCCGGCCGCCGCCGCCACCAGCAGGCGCGGGCCGGAGCGCCCGTGCGCGCCCGCGGCGAGTGCGCCGGCGACCGACCCGACGCCCATGGCGGCGGTCAGGGCGGCGTAGGTGGTCGCCGTGCCGTGCCAGGTGAAGCTTGCCAGCAGCGGCAGCAGCACCTGGAAGTTGAACGTGAGCGTCCCGATCAGCGCCATCATCGCGAGCGGGATCCACAGGCCAGGGGTGGCCAGCACGTGCTTCAGCGCCGAGCGCAGCTGGCCGCCGCGGCGGGCGGCCACCGGCGGCGCGTGCAGCGCGTTGGGGTCGATCGCCCGCAGCGCGGCGAGCATCGCGACGAAGGTGAGCGCGTTGAGCGCGAAGCACGTGCCGACGCCGAGCAGCGCGATCGCCACGCCGGCGAGCGCCGGCCCCAGGATCCGCGCGGTGTGGACGATCACCGAGTTCAGCGCGACCGCGTTGACGACCCGGTGGCCGCCCACCATCTCGAACACGAAGCTCTGGCGCGCCGGGTTGTCGACGGCGTTCACGGTGCCGCGCACGAGCACCAGCGCGTACACCATCCACACCTCGATGTCGCCGCCGAGCGTCAGCCCCCACAGCGCGAGCGCGGGCAGCACCATCAGCGACTGGGTGATCATCAGCAGGCGGCGCTTGGACATCCGGTCCGCGAGCAGCCCGCCCCAGGCGCCGAACAGCAGGATCGGGAGGAACTGGAGCGCCGCGGTCAGCCCGACCGAGACGCCGCTGCCGGTGAGCTGCACCACCAGCCACATCTCCGCCACGATCTGCATCCAGTTGCCCGTGATGGAGACGACCTGGCCGCCGAAGTAGCGGCGGTAGTTGGGGATGGCCAGGGACGCGAAGGTGCGTCGCATGGCCACGCTCACGCTTCGAGCACCTTCTCGAGGATGCCTGCGGCGCGCTCGAGCACCGCCCGCTCCTCGGGCTCCAGCGCCTCCAGCCGGCGGGCCAGGTAGGCGGTCTTGCGGGTGCGGAGCTCGTCCATCAGCTCGCGCGCGGCCGGGGTGGGGGAGACGAGGGAGCTGCGGCCGTCGGTGGGGTCGGGCGTCCGCGCCAGGAGCCCGGAGTCCTCGAGCCGGGCGATCAGCCGCGTGGCCGTCGGCCGCTGGATCCGCTCGCGGGCGGCGAGCTCGCTCGGGGTCAGCGGCGCGTGCCGCTCGAGCGTGGCGAGCGCGGCGGTCAGCGAGGGGGACAGCTCACCGCCGGCCTCCTGGCGCAGCCGCCTGGCGGTGCGGGCGATGACCAGCCGCAGCCGGCCGGCGAGATCGGGCACAGGAGTCGTTTGCACGGCTAATTAGTCTAGCGAACCACTACCGAGTGTCGAGTTCCTCGAGCTCAGGCCGACGGAGTCGACGCTCGGCGTCTGGGAGCTGACCCGAGGGGTTGGCCGGGGCCGCTTGTATGCAAGTATCCAAGGGGATGGAGGCGCTCGTCCCCACAGCCGCTCGCCTGCGTCGCGGGCCCGCGCGCGCCCACGTGTACGTGGCGCTGCGCGACGCGATCGTGTCCGCCGCCCTGCAGCCGGGCCGCCAGCTCTCCGAGAACGAGCTCGCGGCATGGCTGGGCGTGAGCCGGACGCCCGTCCGGGAGGCGCTCCAGCGCCTGCGCGAGGAGCGGCTCGTGGCTGTCGTGCCGCAGCTCGGCACGTTCGTCACCCGGATCAGCACGAGCGCGGTCGGGGATGCGCAGTTCGTCCGCGAGGCGCTCGAGTGCGCGGCCATCCGGGAGGCGGCGGTCCGCGCCGGCGACGGGGACGTCGCGGCGCTGGAGGAGATCGTCCGCCGCCAGGAGGCCACCAGCGAGGCGGACGACTTCGACCGCTTCTACGTCCTGGACGATGAGCTGCACCACGCGCTGTGCGACCTCAGTGGGCACGAGATCGCGTGGTCGCTGAGCCAGCGCGCCAAGGGCCACCTGAACCGGGTCCGGCGGCTGAGCCTGCCCGAGCCCGGCTACCTGGACGAGATGATCTCGGAGCACCGCGGCGTCGTCGCGGCGGTGGCCGCCCGCGACCCCGACGGGGCCGAGCAGGCCCTCCGCCACCACCTGCGGATGGTGCTCTCGACGCTGCCCGCGATCCGGGCCCAGCACCCCGACTACTTCGACGAGGAGGAGACCGCGTGACCACGATGCCCGCCCCGGCGATGCTGTCGCCCGCCCAGCTGCGCCGGCTGTACGAGCAGATGGTGCTGATCCGGGTCTTCGAGACCGAGTCCGAGCGCCAGTACAAGGCGGCGCGGATCGGCGGCTACTGCCACCTGTCCTCTGGGCAGGAGGCCGCGACCGTCGGCGCCGTGCACGCGATGCAGCAGGACGACGTGCTGGTCACCGGTTATCGATGCCACGGCTTCGCGCTCGCCCGCGGGGTAGCCCCCGAGGCCGTGATGGCGGAGCTGTTCGGCCGCGCCGACGGCTGCGCCCACGGCCGCGGCGGCTCGATGCACCTGCTCGACGTCGACCGCGGCTTCTACGGCGGCTGGGGGATCGTCGCCGGCCAGCTCCCGGTCGCCACCGGGCTCGCGCTCGCACTCGTGCGCCGCGGCCGCGAGCAGGCTGTGTTGTGCGAGCTCGGCGACGGCGCGGTGAACATGGGCGCCTGGCACGAGTCTTTGAATCTCGCCGCGCTGTGGCATCTCCCGGTCGTCTTCCTCGTGGTCAACAATGGCTACGGGATGGGCACGAGCGTGGCGCGCGCGTCCGCCGAGCCGGAGCTGTACCGCCGCGCCGCCGCGTTCAGGATGCACGGGGAGCGCGTGGACGGGGACGACATCGAGGCCGTCGTCGAGGCGTCCGACCGCCTCCTCCGCCGCGCGCGCGAGCTGCGCGAGCCGGCGGTGCTCGAGGCGGTCACCTACCGCTACCGCGGCCACTCGGTCGCCGACGCGGGCCTCGCCTACCGCACGAAGGAGGAGATCGTGGAGCGGCAGGCGAACGACCCGATCGTCAAGGTCCGCACCGCGCTGCGCGAGCAGGGCGTGAACGACGAGGAGCTCGACGCGGTGGACCGCGAGGCGGACGAGCGGGTGGCGGCGGCGGTCGCGTTCGCAGGCGCCAGCCCCGAGCCCGACGTGTCCGAGCTCGCGCGCAGCGTCTACGCCCCGGGCAGCGGCGGCCAGTTCGCGCGCATGCGGCCGGGCAGCCCGTTCGGCGAGGAGGAGCTCGTGTTCGATTCGGGACTTGGCGCATGACAACCCGTTCTCAAACGACACAGCGGGTGGAGCCGATGAGCGCATGCGGAGCTTGTTCGTGAGCGCGGTCGTCGAAACGGGCACGGAGCGGATGACGTACCGCGAGGCGCTGCGGCTCGCCATGCGCGAGGAGCTCGTCCGCGACGAGCGCGTGTTCGTGATGGGCGAGGAGGTGGGGGTCTTCGAGGGCTCGTACAAGGTCACCGCGGGCCTGATGGCGGAGTTCGGGCCCGATCGGGTTCGCGACACGCCGATCTCCGAGGAGGCCTTCGTCGGCGCCGCCGTCGGCGCCGCCATGGGCGGTGAGCGCCCGATCGTCGAGATCATGACCATCAACTTCCTGCTGGTCGCGATGGACCAGGTGGTCAACCACGCCGCCAAGGTCCGCACGATGTTCGGCGGTGAGGTCGGGTGCCCGATGGTCATCCGCACGCCGAACGGGGCCGGCAACCAGCTCACGGCCCAGCACTCTCAGTCGCTGGAGGCGTGGTTCGCCGGGACGCCCGGCCTGAAGGTGGTGGCGCCCGCCACGCCGGCCGACGCCAAGGGGCTGCTGAAGGCGGCGGTGCGCGACGACGACCCGGTGCTGGTGGTCGAGAACCTGCCGATCTACAAGGAGAAGGGCGAGGTCCCGCTCGACTCCGGGTTCGTGACGCCGATCGGCCGCGCGGCCGTCGCGCGGGAGGGTGGCGACATCACGCTGGTCGCGCACTCGTTCGCGACCGTGCGCGCGCTGCACGTGGCCGAGCGGCTGGCGGAGCGCCACGGCGTGAGCGCCGAGGTGGTCGACCTGCGCTCGCTGCGCCCGCTCGATGTGGAGACGGTCGCCGGCTCGGTGGCGAAGACCAACCGGGTGGTGTGCGTGGAGGAGGGCTGGCCCTCTTACGGCGTCAGCGCGGAGCTGGCCGCGCGGATCCAGCGCGCGTGCTTCGACGACCTCGACGCGCCGGTCGACCGCGTGGGAATGGCTGAGGTGCCGCTGCCGTACGCCAAGAACCTCGAGACGGCGGCGTTGCCGGGCGAGGACCGGATCGAGGCGGCGGTGCTCGCGACGCTCGGGCTTTCGCCGTCGTTGCAGGCGTAGCTGGGGGCCGGTCCGTCGGCATGCCCTCCCGGCGCAGCGCTCGCAAGCTCGCGCCCGAGCGCGCCGGGGAGGCCACGCCGCGGACCGCCCAGTCGGCCTGGTCATTTGCGCCAACGCCTGCTCCTTGGACGGCCACGGGAGGGAGGCACGACCGCGGCCGGCGAGGGTACGGGCTACCGTGGGACGTCGCGATCGGAGACTCCGGTCCCGGTCGTCGTTCGCGGACTCCGTCGTCGTTGGCGGCCGGGACCTGCGCTCAACGATCGCTGCGCTTCGCGCTCCCGGGTTCACGTTTGGACGGCTCGCGACGTCCGCGCCTGGACGCAATGGCCGCCCGCGTCGCGGGCTCGTTCCGAGCGGTCGGCGTGCTGCGCGCGGCGGAGGGCCGTCGCGGTCGCCTCCACGCGGAAGCGATAGTGCGCCGACGACGCCTCTCGCTATCGCAACCACGCGAAAGCGCAAGCAAGGTGCGAGCTCCGATAGGGCGCGGACACCTCGGCGTTCGACAACGCGCTCGTTCTAGACGCGGCAGGCGCCGGCCACTGGTTCGGGCTCATGCGCAGCGGCGCGCTCACCCGGCCGCCGCCGCAGCCGCCATCCCGCTGGACCGGAGCGCGATCCGGTATCCGGTCCGCACGTCTGGAAGTCGGTCGAGCAGCGTTCCGTCCTCGGCGAACGCAGGCACGCGCCCGTACGCGTTCAGCGCCTGCATCAGCTCGGGTTGGAAGTCGTGCTCGAGCGGGACACGTGCGTACCTTGGCCACACGACCAGCCACGCGCCGCCGTGGCTGGCATCGTCGGCGTCGTAGTGCGGCGAGAGGTTCGTGATGTACGTCGCGTTGAAGACGTCGGGCGCCTGGGCTGTCGGCGCGGGCAGCCGGTTCATCCACGGCTGAGTCTCGCCCTGCCAGTCGGCGTCCGCGTCGCTCGGTGCGTTGATGTCGAGAAAGACGAAGTACGACTGGTCGGTGGGCGCGTTGTCGATCGCGTTCATGAACAGGCGCCGGACGGCGCGGGCGTCGGCGCGCAGCGGATCGTTGGGGTCGGGCGTCCCCGGCTGGTTGAGCACGCCGGCCCGGTGGCGGCTGTTCGCCTCGACGGCGAACGTCTGACCGGTGGTGCGGGTTGCTCCAGCGCTCGCACCATGGTCGCGCGGGCCGTCTCGCGCAGTCTCGTCTGAAACGCGGCATCGTCCTTGACCGGCGCGGCGGCGGCGACGGCGCGCCGGTGGTCTTCAGATTCGCGAAGCGCGCGCGGGTCCCCTCGGGGTTGCCGAGGTCGCTTGCGGTACGGGTCTCTCGCCCAGGTTCTCGGCCGCGCTTCGGTGGCGTCGTAGCCGGCTGCCCGAATACGAGGTCGTGCAGGCGGCCGGCGCGCGAGCGCGCCGCCGATGACGCGGCGCTTTGGCGGGGGTCGTAGCGGCCTGAGGCGAGCATTTCCCTGGCCGCGACAGTGGAAGGGTATGGTCGCCCGGAGGCTATGTACGAGCGGTATCACGACCGCGGCGGCGAACCGGGCCAGATTCGCCCGGATCCGCCGCTGCCGCGCCGCAGCGTCAACGCCGTTCTCGCGCTGCAGCGCGCCACCGGCAACCAAGGCACCGTCCGGGTGCTCGCGCGCGAGAAAGCCAAGAATCGCCCGAGCTTCGAGCACAGCGTGAAGATCGGCAAGTTCGGCCCGATCGAGATCACCGGCGGCAACATCGGCGACTGGGCCGCCAAGAAGGATCCGGACGGCCTGAAGGTGATCAGCGTCACCGGTAAGCACTCCGACGAGCTGAAGCGCCTACACGAAGGCAAGGCTCGGATCGACACCGTCGAGACCGCGTCGGTCGTCGGCGAGAACAGCTTGGTCACCATCACCTTCAAGAACTGCCGCATCAGGCGCTACTCAACGGACGGCGACAAGGACGAGTGGACGGTCGAGTTCGAGAGCGCGAAGAGGCAGACGCTCTCGATCGGCGCGCCGCGCCGATAGAAGGCTGAGGGCGCCGGCCAGCTGCGCGGCCGGCAACGTCGAGTCCTTCGCGCAGCGGCGCCCGCGCGACGGCAATGTCCTCTATCCGGTCGGGCTTGCCGCACTCGCGACCGACGTCTCGCGCCCCCGCCACACGTCCCGGCAATCCTCCGGCGCCCAGGCTCGCTCGCCCTTCAAGCCGCGGCCAAGCTCACTGCTGCCGCGAACCGTCGAGCACCGACGGCGACCGTCTACTCGCCGAGCAGCTCGACGGGTCAGCTCGCTGCCGGTCGGAGCCTCCTTACCGCGCCGGACGTCACCGCCCGATCCAAACAGCAAGCCCCCGAACGAGGGCGGATGTGGCCTCGAGCTCGCAGCTGCTGTGCGCGATGAGCAACTCCCCGCCCGGCCCGGTCAGTGCGGCGAGGAAGTGCGGACTGGGATCATCGGCTGCCGGCGGGCGTGGACGGTCTCGATGATCTCGGCGTTGTCGATGCCCTGCAGGTAGACGGACGTGATGCCGAGGTTGCTGTGACCGAGTTGGCGCTGGATGACGATCAGCGGTACACCCTCGCGTGCGAGCTCGACCGCATGGGCGTGCCGGAGCTGGTGCGGTGCGAAGCGCCACCGGACGCCTGCTTGGACGGCGGTCTTGCGCAGGTCTGCTCGTGCGGCGGCGCTTGACCAGGGACGGCCGCGGGCCGGCCCGTTGATGACGCAGAAGAGCGGGCCGACGGGGAGCTGGAGCCGTTGCTCGAGCCATGGCTGGAGCTCGTCCCAGCCCCAGGCGTCCATGCCGACCTCGCGCCGCCGACCTCCCTTGCCGCGCCGGACGAGCAGGGCGCCGCAGCGCTGATCGAGATCGGCCTCGACGAGGGCGAGCGCTTCCTGGATACGCAGCCCGGCGCGCCAGAGGATCACAATCAGGCCACGCAGCCGACGGCCGTGCGCGTCGTCACCGGCGGCGCGCATGACGGCGATGATCTCTTCCACCTTCGGTGGATCGGCCGGATAGCGCAGGCCCTTGTTGCGCGGCGGTCGACCCGCGTGGAAGCCGGGCATCGTCGCCGGCGATCGACGCCGACCAGCGCGGTCGAGCAGCAACTCGGACATGGGACCCTCCTCGGGGTGGTAGAGCTCGGAGGATCGGCCGTATGTGCGGGAGACGACGCGCCGCGACAGGGCGAGCGATGCGCCACTGTCGCTCTCGTTACGAAGCGCCGGCTACGTGGAGTCCCGCCGCGGTAGTGCGCGTGCCTCGAAGCAGCAGCCGTGTGGCCACAATGTCGGCGGTGCCGGGCGCTCCACAGGTCAGGACTCCGCGGGCGCGCCCACCGGCAGTAGCCCGAGCTGCGCCATGAGACCCGCTTCGTCCTGGCGGTTCCAGCGTTCGATGACCCGCCCGTCGCGGAAGCGCAGAATGGTGATCGCCTCCAAATGCAGGCGCCGGTTCGTCGGTGGTACTCCCATCAGCGGCGCTGCATGCGTACCGTCGATGGTCACCCGACAGGCGACCAGGTCGCTCTCGGCCACCACCTCGTGCAGCTCCAGCATGCCGTCCGGCAGCGCGCTCCAGATCTCGTGGTAGAAGGCGCGCGCGCCGGTCGGATCGTCAACTCCCGGCGGAAAGCCGTGCAGCACTGCACGAGGGTCATAAAGCTCGAAGTACGCTTCGGCGGCGGCTGGGTCGCCGAAGCCGCGGTTGAAGTGCTCAAGCGCACGCGTGAGCCTTGCGCGGTTGCCGGAGGGATCGCTCATACGCGCGGACGCTACAGCCTCGGAGGGCCCCTCGCTGCCTTCTGCTTTCGCCTGCTACCGGCAGTCTCGGTGTAGCGGTCTCGGCGTCGCGGCGCTTCCGCATTGCGCGAAGCGGAGCTGCCCTGACTGACGCGACGAGCTGCAGTGGGCGGAGTAGGATCGGCGGGCTCCGTCGATCGGAGGTGGAGATGCCCAGGGTGCACGTCATCGAGATCGATGTGTCCAAGCCGCTCGTGGAGGAGCAGCGCAACGGGCACAACCGGTGGCACGAGGCGATCGAGCCGGCGGCCGAGGCCGACCCGGGCGACACCGTCGTCTATGAGACGCGCGATGCGTTCGATATCCAGCTGGGACCCGGCTCGAGCTCCCGGGACGTGGCGGAGGCGAAGCTTGGACCGGTCCATCCGCTGACCGGACCGGTGTTCGTCAAGGGAGCAGAGCCCGGCGACCTTCTGGAGGCCGAGATCTTGGCCGTCGACCCCGATCCGTGGGACCAGTGGGGCTATACCGTGGAGGTCCCCGGATTCGGGTTCCTCCGTGACGAGTTCCCCGACCCCTACATGGTGCATTGGCGGCTGCACGGCAGCGAGTTCGCCGAGTCCGAGCAACTTCCTGGCGTGCGTATTCGCTGCAGCCCGTTCCCGGGAACCTTCGGCGTTGCGCCGAGCGCTGCACTCCGGCGTGCCGCCGCCGAGCGCGAGACCGAGCTCGCAGCCCGCGGCGGCTTCGCGCTGGCGCCCGATGCCGACGGAGCCGTTCCCGCGCGCGAGCCGATCGCCAGCGAGGGCCTACGGACAATTCCGCCGCGTGAGAATGCCGGCAACATCGATATCCGCCAGACGACCCCGGGCGTGACGATGCTCATCCCCGTACACGTCGAGGGCGCTCTCGTCTCGACCGGTGACGTCCACTACGCCCAGGGCGACTGCGAGGCGTGCGGCACCGCGATCGAGATGCGCTCACGGGTGCACGTCCGCTTCGGCGTCCGCAAGGGTGAAGCCGAGCGGCGGGGCATCCGTGACCTTCAGCTCATCCGCGACGACTACTTCGCCGCGCCCGAACTGGCGGCCCCACGGCGGCTGTTCGCGACGACCGGCATCTGCGTCGGAAAGGACGGCCGCAACGAGAGCGAGGATCTCACCCTCGCGGCGCGCAACGCGCTGCTCAACATGATCGACTACCTCGGGACACGTGGTTTCGATCGCCAGCAGGCCTACGCGCTGTGCAGCTGCGCCGTCGACCTGCGCGTCAGCCAGATGGTCGACGTACCGAACGTGATCGTGACGGCGCTGCTCCCGCTCGACATCTTCATGTAAAGCGATCGGCCGCCTACGCTCTGACCCGGCGGTTGGAGCGTGACCTGCTCGCTGGCGGCGAGCGGGTGCTGCGGGTCCCGACGCGGCTGATGGCCGACGCGCGCAGCAGCGCCCGCGAGCCCGGCAAGTCCGATCCGATCGACGGGCTGGCGATCGCCCGCGCGGCGTGGCGTGAGCCCGGCCTGCCGGTCCCCGAGCTCGACGGCCCGGCCAGGGAGGTACGGCTGCTGGTCGACCATCGCGACGACCTGGTCCGCGAGCGAACCCGGGTGCGGAGCCGGATCCGCTGGCACCTGCACGAGATCGCCCCAGCGCTCGACGTTCCTGCCCGCGGGCTGCGGCGCCAGCGCCTCGTCGAGACCGTGGCGGCGCATCTGCGCGGCCTCGACGGGACCGTCGCCGCGATCGCGCGCGAGCTGCTCGAGCGCATCCGCGAGCTCAACCACCGCGTCAAGGACCTCGAGCGCGAGATCACGCGGCTCGTCGTGCGCCTGGCGCCGTCGCTGCTCGAACTCCCGGGCTGCGGCGCGCTGACCGCCGCCAAGATCGTCGGCGAGACCGCCGGCGTCAGGCGCTTTCGCACCAAGAGCGCCTACGCGCGCTGGAACGGCACCGCCCCACAGCCGGCGTGGTCGGGCAACACGCGCCGGTTCCGGCTCAGACGCGGCGGCAACCGCCAGGTCAACGCCGCGCTGCACCGCATCGCGATCACCCAGGCCCGCACCCAGTCGCTCGGACGCGAGTACCTCGACCGCCGCGTCAAGCACGGCAACACCAAGACCGAGGCGCTCCGGCTGCTGCGCCGCCGCCTCTCCGACGTCGTCTACCGCACCCTGCTCGCCGACGAGGCCGCGCCCCCCGCGGGACAGGACATCCACCCACACAATGTCAGAGAAACAACTTCAACCACCTCAACCTCTTGACATAGGAGTGAGAAGGAAAGCGGGACCCGGTGACGATCTTCCGGTTCATCGCCGCCAGGAGGGCCGAGCATTCGATCAAGATCATGTGCCGCGTGCTGGACGTCTCCCGTTCGGGGTTTCACGCCTGGGCGCGCCGTGAGCCGTCGGCGCGCGCGGTCGCCGACCGGG
The DNA here is from genome assembly GCA_050696935.1 of Solirubrobacteraceae bacterium. Lineage (GTDB taxonomy): Bacteria > Actinomycetota > Thermoleophilia > Solirubrobacterales > Solirubrobacteraceae > DASSUW01. Next base: position 10,694 of record JBOGYU010000080.1, read on the forward strand.
CGCTGAGCGAGCGGATCGCGGAGATCCACGCCGACTCGGGCAAGACCTACGGGTCGCCGCGGGTGCACGCCGAGCTGCGCCTGGAGGACGGCGTGCGTGTCGGGCGCAAGCGCGTCGAGCGGCTGATGCGCGCGGCGGGGCTGTCGGGGCAGGCGCGGCGCCGGCGCGGGAAGACGACGATCCGGGTGCAGGGCGTGCGGACCGCGCCGGACCTGGTCGAGCGCGACTTCGCGCCGGCCGCGGTCAACCGGCTGTGGTGCGCCGACATCACCTACATCCGCACGTGGGAGGGCTGGCTGTACCTGGCCTCGGTGATGGACTGCTACAGCCGCCGGATCGTCGGCTGGGCGATCGCCGACCACCTCCGCGCCGAGCTCGTCGTCGACGCCTTGGAGATGGCCGTCGCACGCCGCCGCCCCGACGCCGGCCTGGTGCACCACTCCGACCAGGGCAGCCAGTACACGTCGCTGATCTTCACTCGCCGCTGCCGCAGTGTCGGCATCGACGTCTCGATGGGAAGCCGCGGCGACTGCTTCGACAACGCCGTCCTGGAGAGCTTCCACGCGAGCCTTCAAGAAGGACGTCATCCACCGCCGCTCGTGGCCGACCAAGGCCGACGCGCGGACCGCGGTCTTCGACTACATCGAAACGTTCTACAACCGCCGGCGCCGCCACTCGACGCTCCGGATGCTCTCGCCCCTGGACATCGAGAACAGCACTCTCATCGACGACGGTGCCAGTCTCGCCGCTTCGCGGCTCGCATCCACCAACAAGATGAATTACAAGTCAACAGCAACGGCGCAAGCCGCCTAACGACCGCGTGTCTACCGAAGCGGGGGAGGTCCACGGCATTATCCCGCAGCCGCTCGGCGCACTCGACAGGAAGCCCGGCGCCCGAGAGGTCGCTGACCGCTCGTTTGCGCGAGGAGCGCGACAGTCGGGGGGACTCCGGCGCCGATAGCCGGTCGCTCACTCGACGACCCCACGCGGCTAGCAAACCGCCTAGCGACTTCGTGCGCTCTTGCGAGCCGTCGGCTTGAGCCGCACCCACAGCTGGCTGAGCCCGGTCGGCCCGGGCACGTCCTTGACGTCGACGTAGGACTCGCCGCGCACCAGCTCACCGAGCTTCGTGTGGCCGTAGTCCCGAGGATCGAACGCCGCATGGCTCTTGATCAGGTAGGACCCGACCTCGCCGAGGTTGGACCAGCCGTCGTCCTTGGACGTGCTGCTGATCGCCGTCGACAGGATCCGCTTGAGGTTGGGCAACGGCGGTGCCGGCTCCTCGTCCTCTGATGCCGGCTGCTCGGGCTCCTGCGGCTCCTGGCTGAGGAGGTCGAGGTAGATGAACCGGTCACACGCTGCGACGAACGGCGCGGGTGTGCTGCGGCGCCCGAGCCCGTACACGGTCATCCCCGATTCCCGCAACCGTGTCGCCAGCCGCGTGAAGTCGCTGTCGCTCGAGACGATGACGAACCCCTCCAGGTTCCCTGCGTAGAGCAGGTCCATCGCGTCGATGATCAGCGCCGAGTCGGTGGAGTTCTTCCCGCGGGTGTAGGCGAACTGCTGCACCGGCTGGATCGCGTGGCGCAGCAGCTCCTCCTTCCAGCCGACCAGGCGTGGTGTGGTCCAGTCGCCGTACGCACGCTTGATCGTCGGCGTTCCGTACTTGGCGATCTCCTCCAGCAGCTCAGTGGTCAGGCTCGCCGTCGTGTTGTCCGAGTCGATGAGGACGGCGAGTCGCGTGGCGTCGGCTTCGGTCACGTCAGCATCCTCGCGCAAACCGGACAGGCGCCGGTGGTTCAGCGGTGCCCACAGCGCCGACTCGCGGCTGCTTCGCGCGAGCAGCGGTCGTGCCGGTGCTACTCACCGGCTGCGGGCGCGGCGGCCAGCGCGAACGGGCTTCCCTCCGAGTCCCGGCAAACGGCCCAGCGATCGCCAGGATGGATGATCGAGCCGCCGAGCTCGCGGACGCGGTCGAGTGTCGTGGCTAGGTCTGCGACGGTGAAGTAGGGCAGGGAGGCGGTGTCGCCGGGGCCCGGTCCACGCTCGTGGACTCCGATGCGCAGGTTGTCGGTGTCGGTCTGCCACCCGGATCCGGCCGCGGCGGGTCGTGGCGCGAGGGTGACCCCGAGGACTCCGTGCCAGAACCGGCGGGCGCGATCGGGGCCGGACCCGCGTCGCTGCCGCGGCGAACGGCACCGAGCGGCGCCGTCGAACGGCGCTTTCGCGATGCGCGACCGGCAGCAGCATCATGTGAGGCGGTATGCGTCGCGCCAGTCGCCATGTTGCGCCTCGCGGTAGTGCGACTCCGCGATGCGCGGCGGCATGGGCCGCCGGTACGGTGCGCGCGCATGTGCGGTCGTTCCTCGTTCGCCCGCCGCGGGACGATCCCGGGCATTTGCGGGATGCGTCCAATTTGACGCG
>JBOGYU010000081.1:0-13091 GCA_050696935.1 Solirubrobacteraceae bacterium
CGCCGCGCCCGGGGCGGCCGGACGCGCCGCCGCACCGCCGTCGCCGGCCCGCTCGAGGGCACGTTCGACCACGGCGAGGAGGGTTACGGGCTGTGGCTCGATCCCGCGGTCCAGGACGACCCCGTCTACGCCGAGCACTGGGCGGGCCACCGCCCGGTCGAGATCACGATCGAGGAGAACCAGATCGTGATCCGCCGCGCCGGTGGCGGCGAGGACGACGAAGACGCCTGACGAGCGCGCGATCGCGTGGCGGCGCGCGGAGCACGCCCGCGTGTGCGACGTGGTGGAGCAGTGGGAGCACGGCACGGTGTTCCGGGCCACACAGCACCCCGACTTCTGGGCCTACAACGGCGTCCGCGTCGAGGGCCCGGCGACCTCCGTGGGCGTCGACCTGCTCGTCCACGAGGCCGACGTGCGGCTCGGCGACATGCGCCACCGGCAGGTGGAGGTCGAGGACGAGGCCGCGGGCGCCCGCCTGCGGCCCGGCTTCGCGGCACTCGGGTGGACGGCCGAGCGGCTCGTGTGGATGCGCCTCGACGGGCCGGGCCCGCCGGGGCGGGACTTCGAGGAGGTGCCGCTTGAGGCCACGCGCGAGCTGCGGTCCGAGTGGTCGCGCAGCGCGCCGTGGGGCAGCAGCGAGGAGGCCGTCCGGCAGCTCGCGGCCGACGAGGAGGACGTGGCGGGGCTGCGCGGCTCACGCGCGCTGATCGGGCGCGACGAGGCGGGCGTGCCGATCGCGTTCGCGATCTTCGTGGCGCACGACGGCACCGCGGAGGTCGATCAGGCGTATGTCACGCCGGAGCACCGGGGACGCGGGCTCGGCGGCGCGGTGGTGGCGGCGGCGGTACGCGCCGCGGCGGCCGACGTCACCTACATCGTCGCCGACGACGACGGCGAGTCCAAGCGGCTCTATGCCCGCCTGGGCTTCAGACCCGTATGGCTCCAGCACACGTTCACCCGCCGGCCGGGATGAACGACCCGGTCGGGGGTCACGACCGGCGCGTGGGACGACCCCGCGCGATCACTCGATCGGCAGCCGGCGGCCGCCGGCGAAGTCGGTCGCCGAGCGCAGGTAGCGGCCGAAGGCGGCGTCGGCGACCGTCCGCTCGTCCCACGCGTACGGGTCCTCCGGCGCTGCGGCGACCGCGAGGTCGGTGCACCAGCCGGTCCCCTGGTCGTACAGGGCGGCCAGCTCGTCGGTGGTGAACCGCCCGCCGAGCCGGCGGCGCAGCTCGTCCTCGATCCGCTGCGTCACCCGCTCGAGCGTCGGGCGCTCGTGGGCCGGCGCCTCGGCGAGGCGGCGCATCCCCTCCTCCCACAGCGCGACGGCGGTGTCGAACGGCACCCCGACGAGGCTAGGGCATCCCATCGGTCGCCCCGAGGCGAAGCCGGTGACGAGCGAAGCGAGGCAGGAGCGACCGTCGCAATCAAGGCGTCGCCCTGGACGGCGACGCAGGCAACTCGACTACGTAGGCCTTCTCGCCGGCCTTCACCATGCCGAGCCGGCGCGCCTCGCGCTCGAGCGCGGCCGGGTCGCGCAGCTCGCGCCGGCGCTCGCGCAACTCGAGGTTCTCGGCCTTCAGGGCGGCGACCTCGGACCGCTTGCGCGCGGCCTCGCGGTAGGTCGAGACCCACGTGGCCGCCGGGCCGACGTACAGGTACAGGACGAAGCCGAGGACCGCGATCAGGGCCCAGCGGCCCAGGCGGTCCCAGCGGATCCGGGTGCGGCGCTCCATGCCTGACGCGTTCGTTCGACGCGCCGCGAGCCCTTCCTGCGAATGAGATCGTGCGGCTTACTCGCACTCGCAAGCTCGTGCGAGCGGAATGAGATCGTGCGGCTTACTCGCACTCGCAAGCTCGTGCGAGCGGAATGAGATCGTGCGGCTTACTCGCACTCGCAAGCTCGTGCGAGCGCCTTGATTACACGCGGAACACGGACCTTCCGGGGAACTCGGCGTCCGCCCCCAGCGCCTCCTCGATCCGCAGCAGCTGGTTGTACTTGGCCACCCGATCGGAGCGCGACGGGGCGCCCGTCTTGATCTGCCCGCAGCCGGTCGCCACCGCGAGGTCGGCGATCGTGGTGTCCTCGGTCTCGCCCGACCGGTGCGACATGACGGCCGTGTAGCCGGCCTCGCGCGCCATGTCGATCGCCGCCAGCGTCTCCGACAGCGTGCCGATCTGGTTGACCTTGATGAGGATGGAGTTCGCCACCCCGGCGTCGATCCCCCGCTTCAGGCGCTCCGTGTTGGTGACGAACAGGTCGTCGCCCACGAGCTGGACGCGCTCGCCCACCTGGTCGGTCAGCGCCCGCCAGCCGTCCCAGTCCTCCTCGTCCATCCCGTCCTCGATCGACACGATCGGGTAGCGCCCGCAGAGATCGCTCCAGTAGGCGGCCAGCTCGGCCGCCGACAGCGTCCGTCCCTCGTGGGCGAGCTCGTAGGCGCCGCCGGAGAACACCTCGCTCGCGGCCGGGTCGAGCGCGATCGCGACGTCGTCGCCCGGCGTGTAGCCCGCCGCCTCGACGCCCTCGACCAGCGCCCGCAGCGCCGCCTCGTTGGACTCCAGGTCGGGCGCGAAGCCGCCCTCGTCGCCCACCGCGGTCCCCAGCCCGCGCGCCGCCAGCGTCTTCTTCAGCGCGTGGAACACCTCGGCGCCCATCCGCAGGCAGTCCGCGAACGACGCGGCGCCCACCGGGACCACCATGAACTCCTGGAAGTCGACCGAGTTGTCGGCGTGCGCGCCGCCGTTGAGCACGTTCATCATCGGCACGGGCAGCACGCGGGCGGACTCGCCGCCCAGGTACCGCCACAGCGGCTGGCGCTCCTCCGCGGCGGCGGCGCGCGCCGCGGCGAGCGAGACGCCGAGGATCGCGTTCGCCCCCAGGCGGGACTTGTTCGGCGTGCCGTCGAGCTCGACCAGCGCGCGGTCGAGCCCCGCCTGGTCGAGCACGTCGGCGCCGTGCAGCGCCTCCGCGATCTCGCCGTTCACGTTGGCGACGGCGCGGGTGACGCCCTTGCCGCCCCACGCCTGGCCGCCGTCGCGCAGCTCGGTGGCCTCGAACTCGCCGGTCGAGGCGCCGGACGGGACCGCGGCCCGCCCGTGGGCGCCGGAACGCAGCATCACGTCCACCTCTACGGTGGGGTTGCCGCGGGAGTCGAGGATCTGGCGGGCGTGCAGGGTCTCGATCTGGCTCAAGTCGGCTCCTCGTTCAGGCGGGCCCGCGCGTAGTACGCGAACTGCGCGTCGGGAGCCAGATGCTGCCAATCCGCGCCGTCGCCTGCGGCGAGGTCGGCCGCGCCCTCGACGCGGCCGCGGAACCGGTCGGCGGCGGCGCGCAGCGCCAGCTCGGGGTCGACCTTCAGCTTGCGCGCCACGTTCACCGCGGCGAACAGCACGTCGCCGACCTCGTGGAACGCGGCCTCGCGGTCGCCCGCCGCGCGCAGTTCCTCCAGCTCGCCCTCCACCGTTTCGTACGGCACGTGCTCGAAGTCGAACCCGCTGGTGGCCGCGCGGCGCTGCACCTTGCGCGCGTACAGCGGGCCCGGGAGGTTCTCCGGCACCTCGCCGAAGATCCCCGGCTCGCGGCCCTCCTCGCCGGCCTTGATCTGGTCCCAGTTGCGCAGAACCTCTCCCGCGCTGAGGATGTTGCCCCGCGGGTCATCCGGACCCACGTCCTGAGACGGTTCGGGGGCATCCGGCCCCCGTTCTGGGACCTCCCCGAACACGTGCGGATGGCGGCGGATCAGCTTCTGGCGGATGTGCTCGGCGACCTCGCCGAGCGACCCCCCGCCGCGCTCCTCCAACAGCAGCGAGAGGAAGTGGACCTGGAAGAGCACGTCGCCCAGCTCGTCGAGCAGCTTGGCGTCGTCGCCCGCATGGGCGGCGGCGGCGAGCTCGTACGCCTCCTCGACCGTGTGCGGGACGATCGAGCGCTCGTCCTGCTCGCGGTCCCACGGGCACTCGCGGCGCAGCCGGCGGGTGAGCGCGTCGAGGCGCCGGAGCGCCTCGACGTTCTCGTCCACTAGTTCTCGGGCTGCGGCGCCGGCTGCTGGGGCACCGCGCCGCCGGGCGTCGGCGTGGGCGTCGGCTCGGGAGCGCCCTTGCAGTCCTGCGTCACGAAGCCCTCGCGGCACTCCGTGCGCTCCTTCCACTTCTTGCGGAAGTCCTCGACGAACTTGTCGAGCGCCTTCTGCTGGTTCTGGGACTGGAGCGTCTGGCGGATGGTCTCCTTGGCCTGCTCGAGCGTCTGCTGCGAGGCCTTCTGGACCTTCTCCACCTCGAACACGTAGTGGCCGAACTGCGTCTTCACGGGACCGGTGACCTCGCCGCGGTCGGCGGCGAACACGGCCTCGTCGAGCGCCTTCTCGAGCGTCCCCTCGGCCTGGGCCGGCAGCTTGCCGGCCTGGGACTTGGACGCCTCGTCGATCGAGAACCGCTTCGCGACGGCCTTCCAGGAGTCGCCGCCGCCGAGCGCCGCCTTGGCCTGCTGCGCCTTGGCGCGGCCCTTGGTCAGCACGATCCGCAGGTCGCGGCGCTCGGGCTGGGCGAAGCGCTCCTTGTTCTTGTCGTAGAAGTCCTTGATCTGCGCGTCGGTGACCTTGGTCCTGCCCTCGACCACCTTGTCGCGGATCTTGTTGGAGAGCAGGTCGAGCTTGACGCGCAGCATGATGTCCTGCTCGGACTGCCCGGAGTCCTTGAGGAACTTCTTGTAGTCGGCGTCCTTCGGGAAGCTCTGCTTGCGCTGCTGGTCGAAGGACTTCTTGACCTCGGCGTCGGAGACCGACACGCCCATCTCCTCGGCCTCGCCCTGGATCCACTCGAACGAGACGAGCAGCTGGAGCACCTGGTCGCGCAGCGACTCGTACTCCTGCTTGCACTGGTCCTTGAGCCGCTGGTCGGTGGTCTTCGCCTGGCCCTCGGCCGGCTTCGGAGCGGTCTTGCGCTTTTGCGCGATGCACGCCGTGTAGTCCGGTGGCACCGGGACCTGCGCATTGGGCTGGCCGCTGGACTTCGCCGCGACCTGCATCCAATGCTCGAACGAGTCCTTCTCGATCGAGTTGCCGTCGACTTCCGCGACGGCGTTGCCGGGGACTCCGCCGCAGCCGGTGGCAACGAGAACGGTGGCGGCGAGGGCGCACAGGCCCATGAGAGGTCGTAGTGCCTTCGTCATAAGAAAGAGCGGCGGAGGGGGACGCTTTCGGACATGAGCCCTCCCCGGCTGAAGCAGGATAGCGGCCTCGAATCCGAGTGATCGCGGAGCTTCACCCACTCTTTATGCGGCGCGCTGGACCGCCAGCAGCGCGTCCGCGGCCCGCACCACGGCGGGAAAGCGCTGCGCGGGGTCGTCCGGCACGCGCAGCGAGAGCTGCGAGCGGCCGGACTCGTACAGCGCGCCCGGGAGCGCCTCCCGCAGGGCGCGCGCCGTCGTGCTGTCGAGCTCGATCGGCGTGACCGCGAGCCGGCCGGAGCGGAACGTGACCGCGCGCGCCCCCGCCGCGCCGAGCTTGATCCGCGCCTGCTGGAGCGTGAGCAGGTTCGCCAGCGGCTCCGGCACGTCGCCGAATCGGTCGCCCAGCTCGGCCCGCAGCTCGTGCAGCTCGGCCACGTCGCGGGCCGCCGCGATCCGCCGGTGCACGTCCACCTTCGCCTGCTCGTACGGGATGTAGTCGGCGGGCACGTACGCGTCGACGTTGACGTCCAGGCGCACCGGCTCGGGGGGCTCCGCACCATCCTCCTCCGGCGCCATCGACCGCACCGCCTCGTCGAGCATCTGCATGTAGAGCTCGAAGCCGAGGGCGGCGACGTGCCCGGACTGCTCGTCCCCGAGCAGGTTGCCGGCCCCGCGCAGCTCGAGGTCGCGCATCGCGACCTTGAAGCCCGCACCCAGCTCCGTGTAGTCCGAGAGCGCGGACAGCCGGTCGGCGGCCTCCCGCGTGAGTGCGGCGGCGCTGGGATACAGCAGGTAGGCGTACGCGCGCTCGCGGCTGCGGCCGACGCGCCCGCGGATCTGGTAGAGCTGGCTGAGGCCGAACAGGTCGGCGCGGTCGACGACCAGGGTGTTGGCCTGCGGGATGTCGATCCCGGACTCGATGATCGACGTCGAGACGAGCACGTCGGCGTCGCCGCGCAGGAAGGTGAGCATGCGGTCCTCGAGCACCTTCTCGTCCATCTGCCCGTGGGCGACCTCGAACCGCAGGCCCGGGCACAGCGCGCGCAGCCGCTCGGCGGTCTCGTCGATGTCCTCCACCCGGTTGTGCAGGAAGAACGCCTGGCCTTCGCGCGCGTGCTCGCGCTCGAGCGCCTGCTTGACGAGCATCTCGTCGTACTCGCCGACGTAGGTCTTGACCGGCCGCCGGCCCTCCGGCGGGGTCTCGATCACCGAGATGTCGCGCATCCCGGCGAGGCTCATCTGGAGCGTGCGCGGGATCGGCGTCGCGCTCATGGAGATCACGTCGACCTTGAGCTTGAGCTGGCGCAGCAGCTCCTTCTGCTTGACGCCGAAGCGCTGCTCCTCGTCCACGATCAGCAGCCCGAGGTCCTTCGCGCGCACGTCGCGGCTGAGCAGGCGGTGGGTGCCGATCAGGATGTCGACCTTGCCCTCGGAGAAGCGCTTGACCGCCTCGCGCTGCTCTGCCGGGGGGCGGAAGCGGCTGACCTGCTCGACGTTGAAGGGCTGGTCGCGCAGGCGCTCGGTGAACGTGCCGTAGTGCTGCTGGGCGAGGATCGTCGTCGGCACGAGCATCATCACCTGCTTGCCGGCGCTCGCCGCCTTGACCGCGGCGCGCAGCGCGACCTCGGTCTTGCCGTAGCCGACGTCCCCGCACACCAGGCGGTCCATCGGGCGCTCGGACTCCATGTCGCCGATCGCGGACTCGATCGCGTCGCGCTGGTCGGGCGTCTCGCGGTACGGGAAGGCAGCCTCCAGCTCGCGCAGCTCGTCGGAGTACTCCGGGAAGGCGTGGCCGCGGCGCCGCTTGCGCTCCGCGTAGAGGTTCAGCAGCTCGCCGGCGAGCTCCTGCGCGGCCCGGCGGGCGCGCGCCTTCATGCTCTCCCAGCGGCTGCCGCCGAGCTTGCTCAGCGGCGGGTGGGAGCCGTCGGCGCCGACGTAGCGGGAGATCTTCGCGAGCTGGTCGACCGGCAGGAAGACGCGGTCCGAGCCCTGGAACTCGAGGTCGAGGTAGTCGCGCGTGACGCCGGCCACCGTCTTGGTGTCGAACCCGGCGAAGCGCGCGATCCCGTGGTCCTCGTGGACGACGATGTCGCCGGTGCGCAGGTCGGCGAAGCTGCGCAGGAGGCCGCGTCCGCGGCGCGTGGGCCGCGTGGTCGCCTTGCGGCGGTGGATGAGGCGGTGCTCGGGGAAGGCGGCGAGCTTCAGGCCGGGGGCGACGAAGCCCTCTCGGAGGTTGGCCTCGGTGAAGACCAGGCCGGTGGCGGCTCCGTCGAGGTCCGCCTTGATGCGCGCGAGGTTGTACGCGGCGCGCTCGGCGGCGCCTCGCTGCGGCCAGGCGACGACGGTCGTGTAGCCGGAGCGGGTGAGCTTCTCCAGCTCGGCCTCGGCCTCCTTGAGGCTGCGGGCGGCGAAGTCGGCGGCCTGGGCGCGGATCTCGGTGGGCTGGTCGGCGGAGATGGACGAGAGCCGGATGGCCGCGCGGTCATTGAGTGCGGCGAGGATGCGGCCGGGCTTGACGTAGAGGTGGTGGGCGTCCTGGTCGTGGAAGGCGGCGCAGACGTCGTCCCAGTGGTCCTTGAGGCTCGGCTCGACGTCCTCGTCGGCGGCGATCACGAGCTGTGCCGTCTCCGGGATGAGGTCGAGCAGCTCGCGGAAGCGGTCCACCGGCAGCAGCTCGGCGATGTCGGGCCGGTCCTCCTCCGCGGCCGCGATCTCCGCCAGCTCCCGGTGCTCCGGCGCCAGCTCGGCGGCGGGCGAGATCTCGACCTCGTCGGCCTCGCCGAGGCTGCGCTGCGTGAAGGTCGAGAACCATCTGAGGGAGTCGATCTCGACGTCGAACAGGTCCACCCGGACGGCGCGCTCCTCGGTGGCGGGGTAGACGTCCAGCAGCCCGCCGCGGATGGCGAACTGGCCGCGGTCCTCGACCTGGTCGACGCGCTCGTAGCCGGCTCGGACGAGGTCGGTCGCGGCCTCCTCGAGGTCGAGCAGCTCGCCCTTGCGCAGCTTGAAGCCGTGGGGGCGCAGCTCGGGGTCGGGGACCTTCTCCGAGAGGGCGACGGCGGAGACGACGACGACCGGCTGCTCGCTGCCGGGCGGCGTGTCCGTGAGCGCGTCCAGCGCCGCCACCCGGAGTCCGACAAGGTGCGGCGGCGGGGTGAGGTGGGACTCGTAGGCGACTCCGCGGCTGGGGTAGTAGCGGACCGGCCGGGGGCGCAGCCACGCCTTGAGGTCCTGCGCCAGGTCGCGCGCCGCGCGGTCGTCGCCGGCCACGACCACGGCGGGGCGCCGCACGTCGCGATCCGCCAGCGCGGCGATCACGAACGCGCGCAGCGACTGCGAGACGAACGCGGAGCCGCCCACGTCCGCCAGCCGGGCGGCCGCGGGGTCGTGCTCGAGATGGTTGAGGAAGGTGCGGAGCGCCAGGGCTCCAGTGAGTCTACGAAGCGCGCCGGGCCAGGATGTTCAGGCGCACGTAGTCGACGATCGGCTCGTCGAGCTCCCCGATCACGGCGTCCACGAACGGCTCTCTGAGGGTGGGCGCGAGCCGCTCGAGGTGGGAGCCGAGCGCGACCGTCCCGAGGTACTCGCGCGGATCGTCGGGCTCCACGCGGACGTGGTGCGACCACGTCCACACGTCGACCCAGCCCAGCCGGCGCAGCCGGTCCGCCGTCTCGTCGGCGCCCGCGAACCGCCACGGGCCGGTCCAGCCGGCCAGCACGGGCGCGAACGCGGCGCGGGCGCCGACCCGCCGCGCCGCTTCTGCGAGCGCCGCCACGTTCCCCTCGCCGCCGCACTGCGCCACGAGCCGGCCTCCCGGGACGAGCGCGTCGCGGAGCCGTGCGAACAGGCGGTCGTGGTCGGCGATCCAGTGGAAGGTCGCGGTGGAGAGGATCGCGTCGACCGGCCGCTCAAGCTCCAGCTCCAGCAGGTCCGCCACCCGCACGTCGGCACGGCCCTCCAGCCGCGCGCGGGCCTGCTCGACCATCGCCGGCGAGCCGTCCACCGCGATCACCTCGCCGTGCGGCAGGCGGTCGAGCAGCGCCGCGGTCACCCGGCCGGTGCCGCACCCCGCGTCGAGCACCCGCTCGTCCCCGCGCAGGTCGAGCCGGTCCAGCACCTCGCGGCCCATCGCCTCCAGCGGCCCGGAGATGCGCTCGTACGAGGCGGCGTCCCAGCCGCGGGGCGGCATTCAGGGACGAACGTCTTGCATTGAAGGAGGCGGAGCGGGTGGGTGTGCAGAGACGAACTTCACCCGCCCTACCCAGCCGAAGGTCGTCCCTGCACCACCAACCGCTCCGCCTCGTCCGCGGCGCGCCCCACCAGCGCGGCCACCTCCTCCGCCGGCCGCCGCCACTTGCCGAGCACGTGCGCCGACACGATCTCGGGATCGGTCGTGTCGGGGCGCCCAACCCCCACCCGGACCCGCTGGAAGTCGGGGCTGCCGAGCTCCCGCCGCAGCGACTTCAAGCCGTTGTGGCCCGCCAGCCCGCCGCCCAGCCGGACGCGGATCTCCCCGAACGGCAGGTCGATCTCGTCGTGGATCACGAGCACGCGATCGAGGTCGAGCTTGAACGAGCCGCGGGCCGGGCCGACCGAGCGACCGGACTCGTTCATGTAGGTCAGCGGGCGCAGGACGGCGACCCGCGGGCCGCCCGGCCCCGTGCGGCCCTCGGCCAGCTCGCCCCCGAACTTGCGCTTGGGCTTGGGCAGCTCCCAGCGGGCGGCGAGCGCCTCGGCGACCCGGAAGCCGACGTTGTGCGGGCTGTCCGCGTAGCCCGGGCCGGGGTTTCCGAGCCCGACGACGAGCCAGTCGACCGGTGTGGAGCCGAAGAGCTTCAGCTCTCGCCGGCCGACTCGGCCTTCTGCTCGGCCTCCTCGGCGGTGCCGCCCTCGGCCTGCGCCGCGGCCGCCTCGCCCTCGACGGCCTCCTCGCCCACGACCTCGGTCTCGGTCTCGATCTCCTCCTCGACCGGCTCGACGGTCGGCGGGGTGATCGTCGCGATCACCGTCTCGGGGTCGTCGAGCAGCGTCACGCCCTCGGGCGCGGTGAGGACGCCGAGCGCGATCGTGGCGTTCATCTCCAGCCCCGAGACGTCGTGCACGATCGCATCGGGGATGTCGCCGGGCAGGGCCTCGATGTGCAGCTCGCGCAGCTCCTGGTTGAACACGCCGCCCTCGACCACGCCGGGCGCCTCGTTGGCGCCGGAGAACTCGAGCGTCACCGTCGCGTGGATGGCCTGGTCCATCCGGACGCGCAGGAGGTCGACGTGGACGGCCTGGCCGCGCACCGGGTGGTGCTGGACGTCCTTGATCTGGACGTTGGCGGTGGCGCCGCCGTCGAGCGCGACCTCGATGATCTGGCCGCCGTGCGCGAGCGTGTTGCGGAGCATCCGCGCGTCGACCGCGAAGTGCTGCGGCTCTACGCCGCCGCCGTAGATGACGCCGGGGACGAGGCCCTCACGGCGCATCCGGCGGGCGGAGCGCGAGCCCTCCGGCGCGCGGACGATCAAGGAGAGCGAGCTGGTCTCGGTGGAAGCCATGGAGCGGCAGCGCATGGTAGCGAAAGGGCGTCTGCCGGCCGCTCACCGAGGGTACATTCAACGGCATGAGTCCTGACGAGGAGCTGATGCTGATCTTCGGCGCCCTCCATCTCGTCGCTCTCGTGCTCGGCGTCGTCCTGTTCACGATGTTCCTGAGGTCGGAGTCCGGCTCGGACCGCAATCCGCCGGATGACGACGACTCGGGGGGCGGCGGCAACGACCGCATCGGCCACCGGCCGAAGACCTCCCCCTCGGGCGGCATCCCCCTCCCCGACGCCGAGCCGGCGCCGGCGCGCCTGCGCGGGCACGAGCGGCTGCGCGACGCGCATCCCCGCCGCGACCGCAGACGAGTGGTCGAGCCCGCCGAGCCGGCCCGCCGCCGTGTAGGAACCTAGAACTGGCCGGTCTGCCGGTACCAGCGCTGGGCGTCCGCCCACGCGGGCTTGCGCGCGCCGCCGTAGGCCAGCAGCCCCTTCTGGTGCAGCGGCGGGGTGGAGAACGGGTTCCCGCCCTCCCACTCCGGGCGCACGCGGAACTCGTTCAGCGCCCAGTAGAGCGCGCCGCTGAGCCACGGCTTGGTCGCGAACACGCCGAGGTGGTAGTTCACGAAGTCCTGCTGGAAGGCCCACGTGCCCTTGTCCTCGATCGACCCGTCGCGGTTTGCCTCCGCGCCGAACTCGGTGACCATGATCGCCTGGCGCGGATAGCAGCGGCGCACCTGGTCGAGGAAGCCGGAGAGCCTGGTGCGGTCGAACAGCGAGCCGCTCGGCCCCGGGTACCAGCCGAAGTACTCGTTGATGCCGATCACGTCGAGCGGCCGGTACTCGGTCTGGCAGCCGGCGCCCGGATAGCCGGCCACCGCGAGCCCGACGGGCCGCGTCGGGTCCGTGTCCTTCACCAGCCGCGCGGCCTCCGCGATGTAGGCGCCCTGGCTCGGACCGGGCCGGGATGACAGCTCGTTGGCGATCGACCAGATCATTACCGAGGCGTGGTTGCCGTTGGCCTCGATGTTCTTCCGCATCTCGGCCACGGCACGCCGGCGGATCGCGGTCAGGTACTCGGTCTTGATCGCGTAGACCGGGATCTCCGACCACACCAGCAGCCCCTTGCGGTCGGCCAGCTCGTGCAGGTACGGGTGCAGCGGGTAGTGCGTGCGCAGCATCGTCGCCCCGAGCGCCTGCGCCTCGCGCACCAGCCAGCGCCGCCACCCGTTGTCGACCGCCAGGCCCTGCTCCCGGTCGTCCTCGTGCATCCCGACGCCGCGGATGCTCACCGGCCGCCCGTTGAGGTACAGCCGCCCGCGCGAGACCTTGATCGAGCGCACGCCGCTGCGGACGTTCCAGCTCGCCACCTTGCGGCCGCCCACCCGGACGTCGATCGCCGCGGGGTACAGGTACGGCCGGCCGGGCGACCACAGGCGCGGGTTGCCGATCCGCAGCGAGCCGGAGAAGTCCGCACTGCCGCCGGGCCGGATGCTGCGACTGCCTAGCCGCACGCGGCGGCCGCCGAAGCGGCCGGTCACGGTCACGTTCCGGGTGCTGCGCGTGACGTTGCGCAGCTCGGTTGACATCCGCACGTCGGCCGGGCAGCTCCGGCAGCCGATCCGCGGCAGCACGAGCGCGTGGTCGAACTGCACGGTGTCGAGCCGCTCGAGGTAGACCTCGCGCAGGAGGCCGCCGTAGTTCCACCAGCCGCCGGTCGGCACGCCGGTGGTGGGGCTCAGGCGAGCCGGCGGGAAGTCGGTCGGCTGGCGGCGCGAGTTCACGCGGATCACGAGCCGGTTCCTGCCGCGCCGCCTGACGCCATCCAGGAGCTCGGTGAACGGCAGGTAGGCGCCGCGGTTGCCGCCGATGCGGCGGCCGTTCAGCCAGACCGTCGAGCGGTAGTTGACCGACTCGAAGCGCACCGCCCACCGCAGCGCGGAGCCGGCGCTGGGCAGCTCGAAGTCCTTGCGGTACCAGCCGACGGTGCCGGCCATCGACGCGATCGAGTCGTCCCCCACGTTCCACGCGTGCGGCACGCGCACGCGGGTCCAGCCGGCGCGGCTGCGCTGGCGGAAGAAGCGCTGGCGCAGGCCCTGGTTGGCGGTGTCGAGCCGGAACAGCCACTCGCCGTCCATCAGGAAGCGGCCCTCCGGGCCGTCGGCATAGAGGGTCCGGTTGGACGGCGTGTCCGCGGCCTGCGCCGCCGCCGGGACGGCGAGGACGATGACCAGGAGGAGGAGCGCGAGCCGCATCACGGGCATTGTCAACACAGCCCGCGGCGGCAAGTAGCGCTCACGGGCAGCTCGCCTCGCCGGCGATCGGCGCGGAGAGCGCGAGCAGCTCCGCGCCGGCCCCCGCGAGCGGCCCCTCGCGGCGGGCGCGCACGCACTGCACGAC
>JBOGYU010000082.1:0-12962 GCA_050696935.1 Solirubrobacteraceae bacterium
CCCCGAGGCCGAGGGTCTCCTCGAACGCGTGGGCCGCGACGTAGAGGCCGAACAGGTCGCCGGCGAGCGCGGCGACCGTGCTCGGGATGCCGGCGGCGCGCAGGAGGGCCAGCTGCCACTCGGTCAGGCGCAGCGTGTTGGGCCCCATCGGGATCCGGCCGAGCGACCAGCGCGCGATGTCGCGATGCGCTGCGAGCACGCGCCGCGCCTCGCGCGCCACCTCCTTGTACTGCTCCTCCCATCGCGCCGGGTCCGGGGGTGGAAGCCGCACCTCGCCCGCGACACGGTCGAACACGAGCCCGATCAGCTCATCCTTGTTGGCCACGTGCCAGTAGAGCGAGCCGGCACCCGTGCCGAGCTCCTCCGCGACCCGGCGCATGCTCACGCCGTCGAGGCCCTCGCGGTCGAGCACCCGGAGCGCCGCATCGACGATCGCCTCACGTGTCAGCGGCGGGCGTGACGACCGGCGACCGCGCCGTGCGCTGAGCCACGGCGGCTCGGGGACCACGCTGTCGTCAGCCATCGTCGCAAACACTGTACCGCCATCGAACGGCGTTTGACTTCAACGGTGAGCTGTAGTAGAACAGCGTTCCGTGGGAGAACAGCGTTCGAGAGGAGGACGGATGGCGACTGCAGTGGCACTCCAGGCGCACGGGCTCGTGAAGACCTACGCGGGCGGCATACGGGCGCTCGACGGCGTCAGCTTCACGGTCGAGGAGGGAACGATCTTCGCGCTCGTCGGACCCAACGGGGCCGGCAAGTCCACGACGGTCAAGATCCTCACGACGCTGTCGCGGCCCGACGAGGGCGTGGCACGGGTGGCCGGTGTCGACGTGGTCGGCGAGCCCGCGCGCGTCCGCCGCGCGATCGGCGTCGTGGCCCAGCGCTCCGGCGTCGACCACGCGGCGACCGGGCGCGAGAACCTCACGCTCCAGGCCCGGCTGCACGGTCTGGGCGGGCACGAGCTGAAGACGCGTACGACCGAGCTGCTCGAGCGCCTGGGACTGGCCGACGCCGGCAACCGCATCGCCCGGACCTACTCGGGCGGGATGCAGCGACGGCTGGACATCGCGATGGGACTGGTCCATCGCCCGCGCGTGCTGTTCCTGGACGAGCCCACCACGGGGCTGGATCCCGAGGTGCGCGCGGTCATGTGGGAGGAGATCGCCCGCCTGGCCGGCGAGGACGGGCTGACGATCCTCCTCACCACCCACTACCTGGAGGAGGCCGACCGGCTTGCCGGCAGGCTCGCGATCATCGCTCGCGGCAGGATCGTCGCCGAGGGATCGCCCGGGCGGCTCAAGGGCGAGCTTCGCGGGGACGCCATCCAGGTCGAGCTGCGCGATCCCCCCGGGAACGGCGAGGTCCACGTGGCGCTCGCGCCGGTTCCCGGCGTGCGGGAGCTCGCGCTCGACGGCCGGCTGCTGCGTGCCCGCGCCGACGACGCCGCGGCCACGGTACCGCTCGTCCTCGCCGCGCTCGAGGGGGCGGGCGTCCCGGTCACGGCGGCGACGGTCGCGCGGCCGTCCCTCGACGACGTCTACCGGCGTCACGCCGGCCGCGCATTCGACGCCGACGACGAGAAGGAGGAGTCCCGATGACCGCCCTGAGCCATTCCTGGTACGTCAGCCTGCGCGGGCTCCGCGCCCTTGCGCGGCAGCCCTGGTGGCTCGCGATCTCGCTCGTGCAACCACTCGTCTACCTGCTGCTCTACAGCGCGCTGTTCGAGAGGGTGGTCGAGATCCCGGGCTTCGAGGCCCGCTCCTACCTCGACTACGTGGTCCCGGGCATCGTGCTCATGACCGCGCTGTTCTCGGGCGGGTGGGCCGGGATGGGGGTCATCAACGACCTGGAGCGAGGCGTCATGGACCGCTTCCTCGTCTCACCCGTGAAGCGCAGCGCGCTGATCGCGGGGCGGCTCGTGCAGCAGGCGGTGATCACGGTGATCCAGTCGCTGATCGTGATCGGCCTCGGGCTCGCGACGGGCGCGACGCTGCCCGGCGGGGCCGCCGGCGTCGGGATCCTGATCGCGAGCGCGATCGTGCTCGGCACGGCGTTCGGCGCGCTCTCGATCGGGCTGGCGCTGGTGGTGCGCCGCGAGGAGTCGGTGGTCGCCGCGGTGCAGCTGCTCCTGCTCCCGCTCACCTTCCTCTCCTCGATGTTCATGCAGCACGAGCTGATGCCGGGATGGATCGGCGACGTCGCGGCCGTCAACCCGGCCGACTGGGCGGTGCAGGTGGGCCGCGGCGCCCTCGCTCCCGACGTGGCCTGGAGCGACGTCCTCACGCACGGGACCTACCTCGTCCTCTTCGCGCTCGCCTGCGCCTGGCTCGCCACCCGCGCCTTCCGCGCGTACCAGCAGTCCGTTTGAGGGTCACGGATCGACGCCGTGTCCCGACGAAAGGTTTGGCGCCGCACCGCGCGGAAGCCACGTACCGATGGAGCTTGAAGAGCGCACGCTCGACGACAACCTCGAACGCACGTGTGAGGTCTGCGGTGCGCCGCTCACCGAGGCGGAGATCCACACCGCTCGCGAGGCCGGGCCGCCTTTCCTGTGCTCGCTGCACATGACCGAGGAGCTGCCGGCTCAGCCGACCGAGGGACCGGAGGAGCAGCGGGAGGGCGGTCAGGGCGGCCCGCCGACCGCGGCTTGATCATCGCGGCGGAGGCGAGGCCGGTCGGCCGACGTGACGGTCGTCATGCCGGCTGGTGTTCACCGGATCGACGTCCCAGCCGAGGTCGGCGAGCGCGGCCTCGGCCCGGGCGCTCAGCTCGCCCTCGCCGCCGCCCTGCGCGAGCCCCGCCAGCGGCCGCTGCGCGTGGCCCGCCCGGGCGGTGTTGACGATCTCCTCCGCCCTTCCCCAGCTCAGCGCGAGGTGACCTTCCGCGCCGGGCGCGCGCTTGGACAGGGCACGGTTCGTGACGGCGCAGTAGAGATCGGCACAGAAGCGGTCGTCGGCGAGCCGGTCGCCGAGACTGTCGAGAGTCCTCGATCAGCAGGCGCTCGAGGGTTTCCACGGATGCAGCCATCGCGACCTCCTGGTCTCGCTCACTCAATCGAGCCTGCCCAGCGCCGCCTGGTCGCAAGCGGCGCTCACCGTGTTTCGTCGAGAAGCTGGAGCCGCAGATGTCGCCGACCGTCGTATTGACCGGGTCGGCGCCACGGGCGGTGGCGCGGATCGTGATGTCGCGGTCGGTGACGGATGACCGGCCAGCCGGCCCCCACGGCAGTCGGATCCAGGGCTAACGACGCCGACGTGGCGGGTAGCCGAGTGGGGATGGACTATCTCGTCGCCGGACTCCTCGTCCTCTTGGCCGTCGGTGCCGGCCTGACGCTGCTGATCCTCAGCGCGAGGCGGCATGGACGCAGGCAGCAGCGCGCTTCGTCGGATCCCACATACGGGGCGGGTGTTCCGGGGAGCGACACCGCGATCCTGGCCGCGGATCGGGAGTCCCCGCTCGGCGACACCTCCCAGCACGCCGGCGAGCAGCGGGAAGGTGAGACGGTCTCCGGCCAGGACGCCGAGCGCAGTGGAGGCAGTGGCCGTCCGACACGAAGCGGTTACGCCGACGGCGCCGCCATCGGCGATCCGAGCAGACGGCGGCGCGGCGACGATCCCCACGTCGCTCGGCCGGTCGTCGGAGGAGAGGCCGAGGGCACGCGCCGGATCTGAGTCCCGGTCAGCCCTTGATGACGCCGATCGGTCGCAGCTGCGCGACGCGGATCGCGAGCCCCGCGCGCTCCACGACCTCGACGACCTTCTCCACGTCCTTGTACGCGAACGGCGCCTCCTCGGCCAGGCCCTTGTTGGACGGGCAGCGGACCGTGATCCCGGCCTCCTCGAGCTGCCGGCGCAGGTCGGCCCCCTGCACGCGCTTGCGCGCGCTCGTGCGGCTGAGCGCGCGCCCGGCGCCATGGCAGACGGTCCCGAACGAGCGCTCCATCGCGCCGGGGCGGCCGGCCAGCACGAACGACGAGGTGCCCATCGAGCCCGGGATGAACACGGCCTGCCCGACGGCGCGATGCGCGTCCGGGATCTCCGGATGGCCGGCCGGGAAGGCGCGCGTCGCGCCCTTTCGGTGGACCAGCAGCTCGCGGTCGCCGTGCCGCTCGCGCTTGGCGACGTTGTGCGCCACGTCGTAGACCTGCCGCGTCGATCCGGCGGCGTCCACGCCGAGCACCCGCCGCACCGCCTCCCGGACGCCGTGCGCGATTACGTGCCGGTTGGCCCACGCGAAGTTGGCGGCGGCCGCCATGGCGGCCAGGTAGGCGCGGCCCTCGGCCGAGGAGGCCGGCGCGCACGAGAGCTGGCGGTCGGGCAGCTCGATGCCGTGGCGGCCGAGCGCGGCGTCCATGCGCTTGACGAAGTCCGTGCAGACCTGATGTCCGAGCCCGCGCGAGCCGGAGTGGATCAGCACGGTCACGCGGCCCGGCTCGAGCTCGAACGCGCGGGCGGCCTCGGCATCGAAGATGCGATCGACGCGCTGGACCTCGACGAAGTGGTTCCCCGAGCCGAGCGTGCCCAGCTGCCCGGAGCCGCGCGTGCGCGCCCGCTCGGACACCTGGTCGGGGTCGGCGCCGTCCAGCCGGCCGCCGGACTCGGTGTGGTCGATGTCGGCCTGCGTGCCGATACCGCGCTCCAGCAGCGCCCGGGGGCCGTCGTGCAGCACCCGCTCCAGCTCGCCCGCGCGCAGCGCCAGGCCGCCGTCGCGGCCGGTCCCCGTCGGCACGCGCCGGGAGATCTCGTGGACCAGCGCCTGCTTGCGCGCTCCCAGCTCCCCGGCGGTCACCGGCAGCGCGAGGAGCCGGACGCCGCAGTTGATGTCGTACCCGACGCCGCCGGGAGAGACGACGCCGTCCGGCAGCGCGGTCGCGGCCACCGTGCCGACCGGGAAGCCGTAGCCGGAGTGGATGTCGGGCATCGCCACCGCCGCCGTCACGATCCCCGGCAGGGTCGCGACGTTCTGCAGCTGCACCAGGCTGTCGTCGCGCCCGATCGCGTCCATCAGCTCCGCGTCCGCGAACGCCCGCGCCGGCACGCGCATGTCGCTTCGATCGCCGGCGACCTCCCACAGCAGCGGCTCGATCTCTCGCACGTCCATCGGTCCTCCTCACACGTCCAGCACCACGACAGCCTGCCAGCCGCCGTCGTGCGGCTCGAACGAGAGCCGGTGATAGGTCACCGCCTTGACGAGGTGCGGCGGGCGCCCTCGATAGCCGACCAGCCGGGCGCGGACCTGCTCCGGCTCCAGCACGAGCTCCTCCGCGTCCACCGGGACGACCCCCTCGGTCTCCGCCAGGAAGTTGAGCTCCTCCAGCCATGCCGCCAGCAGCACCGCACGACCGGCCCCATCCGCCGCGACGTCGAACCGCTCGCGGCCGGCGGCGGCGGCCTCGTCGCCCGCGAGCAGCTCGCCGAGGGCGTGGAGCGCCTCGACGAACACGCCGGCCTCGTCGGCCGCGTCGACGCGGAGCTCCAGCTCGCCAACGTGGTCAGCCCATCGAAAGCTCATGGAACGGCACCTCGTGCTCGTAGAAGCGGAAGAAGCCGTCCTCCGCGACGACGTCCTCGGTGACGTTCCCGGCGGCCTGCTCGAGGTGCGCCGGCTGCGGCAGCATCTGGCCGAGCTCCCCCGGGATCCCGATGTTCGGCCACCACTCGTGCGCCGTCCGCCGCGCGTCGTCCTCCCGCTCAGCGAAGCACACGGTGACCTGGCCGTAGCACGGCTCGCCCGCGCGGCCAGCCTTCTGGAACGCCTCGATCAGCTCCGCCTCCGGTGAGGTGCCGACGAACCCGTCGCCGATCCGGCCGCCGACGCCGAGCACGAAGCGGCCGGGCAGCATCGCCGCGCAGGTCGCCGCCGCCTGCGCCACGATCGCCGGATGGATCCGCACCGTCGGGCAGGTCACGCCCGTGCCGACGCGCAGGCGCTCGGTCGCCTCGGCGATCGCTCCGATCACGCTCCACGCGAACGGGCTGTTGCCCTGCCGGTCGATCCAGGGATGGAAGTGGTCCGAGACCAGCGCGAACGAGAAGCCGGCCTCCTCGGCCCGGCGCGCGTAGCGGACGACGTCGCGCGGCCCGTGCTCCTCGCACGCGACCGTGTAGCCGATCTCGACCTGCCCCATGCCGTCCCCGTACCGCCCCGCACCGTCCGCCAAACGCCCGCGCCCGTGACGCGATCGCCGGCTTCGGCTCGGCGCTGGAGATCGTCGACCTCGGTGCGCCACCGGACGATCCGCACGACATCGTGGCCGCGAACGTCTTCCACCGCGCCTTCGCCCTCGGTGACGATCGCGCCGTAGCCGCGAGCGGCGGCGGGCGGCCGGGTGGTCAGCCCGTCGCCCAGGGATCGGCGCCCGGATCGCCGCCGGGGCCGGCGATCCGCAGCCGCGCGAGGAAGTGCGGCCAGCCGATCGCGTGCTGGCGCTGCTCGGGCTCGGGAAGGCCGCTGTGCACGATCCGGACGGTCGTGCCCCCGCTCCCCGGGGTGAGGACGATCTCGACCGTGCTCGCGCCGGGCGGGAGGCGCTCCGAGCCGGCGTGACCCCAGCTGATCACGAGCCGCCACGGCCGTTCGATCTCGAGGTACCGGCCGCGGACGGGCACGCCGTTGACGTCGAGCGTGAACTCGCCGTCCGGGCGCGGGTCGAGCACGGCGTAGTCGCCCATCCAGCGAACGATCGCCTCGGGCCGCGTGAAGTAGTCGAACACCTGCTCCGGCTCGGCCGCGATGTCCACCGACGCCGTATATGGCTCAGCCGTCACGGTCGGACTCCACGGCGTGCTTCAGCCGGTCGAGGCCCGTGGGCCACAGCTCGGCGAGGAACGCCTCGAGGCTCTCCAGCCCCTCGGGGCGAACGACGTAGAGCCGCCGCTGGCGGTCCTTGCGCACGGCGACCAGGCCGGCCTCCTTGAGCACCTGGAGGTGTTGTGAAACCGCCTGCAGCGTGATCTCGAAGTGCTCGCCGATCTCTCCGACCGAGCGTGGCTCGTCCCGTACCAGCTGCAACATCGCCCGCCGGCGCGGCTCGGCGAGGGCCCGAAGCACCGCGTCGGCATCCATGCCGGAGGAGTGTGCCAGGACGGACGCTCCTCCTCAAGCATTGACTTGTTCAAGCCTACGCTTGTATAACTTCCCCTCCCACAACCGAGGGAGAACCCATGCCGAGCTTCCGCCAGACGATCGACATCGACACCGACCCCGACGCGACCTGGGCCGTGGTCGGCGACCCGGCGAGCGTCAAGGACTGGGTCCCCGGACTCGCCAGTGTCGAGGTCCGCGGGATGACCCGCATCTGCACGCTCGCCGACGGACGTGTCCAGCACGAGCAGATCAGCGACTACTCACCGGAGACGCGTTCGTTCCGCTACGCCATCGACGGCGGCCTGCCCGTCAGGGACAACGGGGGCAGCTTCGCCGTGCGGGAGCGCGCCGGCGGCTCACGAGTCGTCTGGGAGTCGAGCTTCGAGCCGCTCGACCCCGATCAGGATGCCGAGCTGACCGAGCTGTGGCGCGGCATGCTGCCGGTGGTGCTCGGCAACCTCAAGCGGCTGGTCGAGGGCCGTCGTCTCCATGGGCTGACGGCCGAATAGACGTGCACAACGGGCCGTCGTGCGCTGCGGCGGCGGCGGGTACACCAGGCGCATAGACGCCGATGGCTGCGATTCAGTCGCAGGAGGTGGTCAGCCCACCTAAAAGCCCATGGAACGAGCCGGCGGCTGGGACCAGCTCGGTCTCGATGATCATGGTCCCGCCTCCGTATCGACGAGGACTCCCAGCGGCTCGCCGTGCGATCCGGCGACGGGGACGACGGCACGCCCGTCCGTGCGCATGCGCTGGTGCACCTCGGCGAGCGGCTCGTCCGGGCGCACCAGGGGCGGATCGCGCTCGGCGATGACTCCGACCGGGGTTTCCGCGGCGTCATAGCCGTCCCCGAGCGCGCGGGCGACGTCAGCCGCCGTGACGATGCCGCACACCCTGCCCTGGTCCACGACGACGGCGGCCTGCGTGCCGGCATCGACCATCGCGGCCGAGGCGTCCTGGATCGTCGTCGCCAGCCCGACGCTCACCGCCGGCGCGATCATGTCGTCCGCTACCGACCTCATCAGCCCGCGTCCCGGTCTACCCGGCCAGCTGTGCTCCGGAACAGCGGCTGCGAAGGCCATCGCGCCCAGTACGTGAGTGCCCGAGCACGGGTTGGGCGCCTTTTCGGTCGGGTAGGCACGCGGCATGGCGGGACAGGTTGTCATCGGGTACGACGGCTCATCGGATGCCCAGCGGGCGATCGACGTCGCCGCCCGCGCAGTGCGTGCCGAGTCCGCGATCGTCGTCACCGCGTGGCACCTGCCGATCGCCGCGACCACAACGCCGCTCCCGCCTCTGGGAGCTCCGACCGCCACATCGCTCGAGGAGGAGCGGGAATTCGAGCAGCGCGGCCGCCAGACCGCCGAGGAAGGCGCCTCGCGGGCGCGCGCGGCCGGACTCGATGCCGAGCCGAGCCTCCAGCGAGCCACCGGCACCACCGACATTGCCAGGACCCTCTTCGACGTCGCCGAGGAACGCGACGCCGACCTGGTGGTCGTCGGCCGGCGCGGCATGTCGCGGATCGAAGCGGTCGTGCTCGGCAGCGTCTCCGATGCCGCCGTGAGAGACGGCCGGCGTCCTGTTCTGGTCGTGCCGGGCGGCGAAGGCTGACTTCACGCACGTTCCGGCCGCGCGCTCATCCGAAGGGGACGCCCCAAGAGTCAAGGCCGCACGTCGGTGGTTTCGATCATGTGCGTCTCCTTCTTCTCGCGGTGTGGCGAGAGCTTGGGTCAAGCTGAAGCGAGCCCGATGAACGACGAGCAGTTCGCCAGCGCGTTCGGCAACGCAGCGCAGGACTACGAGCGCGGCCGTCCCGGCTATCCGCCGGAAGCGATCGATGCGCTCATCCGGGAGCTCGGCCTGGAACGGCGATCCGTCGTGGTGGACCTCGCCGCGGGCACCGGCAAGCTCACCCGCGACCTCACGGGGCGCTTCGACCGCGTGATCGCAATCGAGCCGCTCGCCGAGATGAGGGAGCAGCTCGCTCGGACAGCCCGGCGGCCGAGGCGCTCGACGGAACCGCCGAGCGAATGCCCCTGACGGACGCGAGTGCCGCCGGCGTCATGGTCGGGCAGGCCTTCCACTGGTTCGATGGCCGCCGCGCCCTCGACGAGATCGCGCGCGTGCTCGAGCCGGGTGGCGGGCTCGGGCTGCTCTGGAACACGACGCCATGGGAGCGCCGTGAGGGCGTCTGGTTCGGCCTCCTCGACGACCTGCTCGAACACAGTCGCGCGGATCTATCGGTGATGCGCCGCCACCGCACCGGCCGTTGGCGCGAAGCCTTCGACGGCGAGCAGCGGTTCGGGCCGCTCTCCGGGGCAACCTTCGCCAACACCCAGCGGATGTCGCGCGACGAGTTCATCGCAAACCTCGCCTCTCGCAGCTACGTCGCACGGCTGGATCCGAACGCCAAGCGAGAGCTGATCGGCGAGATCGCCGATCTGCTCGAGCGAGCCGACGCGCCGGTCGCAGCTGGTCGCGTCGTGGTGCCGATGCATTCCGACGTCCACTGGACCCAACTGCGCGACGCGTAGAACTGTCCGGCGCAACGCCCGCGGTCTACGGCTGCTTCTGAAGGTGAGCGACGGGACTCGAACCCGCGACCGCCGGGACCACAACCCGGAGCTCTACCAGCTGAGCTACGCCCACCAGGCGTGTCGCCAATCTAGCAGCGGTTCGGGGTGCTGAGAACGGCGTGGCGGTGCGCGATCGGGCAACCGGTCGGGCCCGAAGGCTGCGCGGACGGCCATCGACTCGGGGGCGTGGGCCTGGGATCGTCGGCAGGTGACCGCCGCGATGTCGCGACGCGCGCCCGTACCCGCTGTGGCGGTGCTGCGCGCGCAGGTTGGGCTGCTGGCTGCGCTGGTGGTGGGCGGGGCGGTCGTGCTCGCCGTCGTCGCGCTCGCCGGCGGCTCGTCCGGGGGCGGGAGGTGGTGGGCGGTCGTGGCCGGGGCGTTCGCGTGCGCGAGCGGGCTGGTGCTCGGGTCGACCCGGGGGGTGACGCCGGCCGCAGGGCTGGGGCTAGTCGCGGTGGTGGCGGTCGTCGTCGCTGCCGGTGCGGAGCCGGCGGGCGGGGAGCGGCTTGCCGCCGCGCCCTCCGTCCGCCACGAGATCGTGAGGCCGCCGGCGACGGTGGCGGGCGGGGACGGAACCGCCGGCCGACGACCCACCGAGGGAGGCGCGGAGCGAGCTCCGGCCGCCGGGCGAGGACGCGAGGCGCGGCCTCCGGTCGTCGTGCCGCCAGGGGATGCCGGTGGAGCCGCCCGGCTCGAGTCGCTGGTCCGCTCCTACTACGCCGCCCTCGACGCGCGCGAGTACGCCGAGGCGTGGGAGCGGCTCTCCCCCGCCGTCCAGGCGGCGTTCGGCGGGTTCGACTCCTGGCGGCGCGGCTACGCCACGACCGTCGGCCACCGGCTGGAGGACATGCAGGTCAGCGGGGCCTCCGTGCGGCTCGTGCTGGTCGCCACCGACCGGACGCCGTGCGGCGGGACCACCGAGCAGCGGTTCTCGGTTCGGTGGCGGCTCACGACGGAGCTCGAGGCGGCGGCGCTGACCGCCGTCAAGCTCTCCGGCGTCGATCCGGCCACGGCCTGCGGGTAGCTGACGCGGCGCGCCGCCGCGCTTATGCTGCCTGGATGGAGCTGCTGCAGCCTGCCACATGGGAGGAGGCGCTGGAGGCCAAGGCCGGCGCGCCCGAGGCGCTGCCACTGTGGGGCGGGACGGACGTGATGGTGGACATGAACTTCGGGCGGGAGCGGCCGGAGGCGATCCTGGACCTCACGCGCGTCGCGGAGCTGCGCGAGTGGGCGCCGCACGACGGCCACCTGCGCATCGGCGCCGGCGTCACGTACACGCGCGCGATCGCCGAGCTCGGAGACCGGCTTCCGGGCCTGGCGATGGCGTCGCGCACCGTCGGCTCGCCGCAGATCCGCAACCGCGGGACGATGGGCGGGAACCTCGGCTCCTCCTCCCCCGCCGGCGACGCGTTGCCGCCCCTCTACGCGGCGGACGCCGAGGTCGAGCTGGCCTCCACGCGAGGCACTCGCAAGCTGCCGATCGCCGACTTCATCACCGGCCCCAAGCGCAACCTGCTCGAGCCGGACGAGCTGATCGCGGCCTTCCATGTCGCCCCCGCCAAGGGCCCGCAGCAGTTCAGCAAGATCGGCACCCGCAACGCGATGGTGATCGCGGTCTGCTCGTTCTCGCTCGCGCTCGACCTCGAGAGTCGCACCGTCGGCACCTGCCTCGGCTCGGCCGCCCCCACCCCCCGCCGCGCGCCCGAGGCGGAGCGGTTTGCGGCAAGCGTTTTGGATTGGGGTGCCTATACGACACCAGAACAGGACGCTGTCCATCACTTCGGGGAGCTGGTGGCACAAGCGGCGGCGCCGATAGACGACCAGCGCGGCACCGCCGCCTACCGCCGCCACGCGCTGGCGGTGCTCGCCCGCCGCACCCTGACCTGGGCCTGGAGCGACGCATGCGCCTGACCTGCACGATCAACGGCGAGCCGCGCGAGGTCGACGGCCTGTGGGAGGGAGAGAGCCTGCTGCACGTCCTGCGCGAGCGGCTCGGCCTGCCCGGCTCCAAGAACGCCTGCGAGCAGGGCGAGTGCGGCTCCTGCTCGGTCTACCTCGACGGCGAGCTGGTGTGCGCGTGCCTCGTGCTCGCCGGGCAGGCCGAGGGGCGCGAGGTCGTCACGGTCGAGGGGCTGACGCACGACGAGGAGCTGCACCCGGTGCAGGAGGCGTTCCTGCAGGCCGGCGCCGTCCAGTGCGGCTTCTGCACGCCCGGGCTGATCGTCGCCACCCACGACCTGCTCGCCCGCAGGGTGGGTGGGGATCCAATCACCGACGCCGAGATCCGCGAGGCGCTCGCCGGCAACCTGTGCCGCTGCACCGGCTACGAGAAGATCCTCGACGCCGTGCGGCTGGCCGCCGCGAGGGCCGCATGAGAACGATCGTCGAGGGCTGCGCGATCGCGACGGTCGACGCCGCCGGCACCGAGCACGCCGACGGCCACATCGTGATCGAGGACGGCCGGATCGCGGCGGTCGGCGACGACGCGGCCCCGCGCACCGACGGCAACAGGATCGACGCGAGCGGCTGCCTCGCCACCCCCGGCCTGGTCAACTGCCACCACCACCTCTACCAGTGGGCGACCCGCGGCCTCGCCCAGCAGGCGACGCTGTTCGAGTGGCTGCAGGAGCTCTACCCGGTGTGGGCCCGAGTCGACGAGGAGACCGAGCGCGCCGCCGCCCGCGCCGGCCTCGCGGCCCTCGCCAGATCCGGCTGCACCACCAGCACCGACCACCACTACGTCTTCCCGCGCGGCGGCGGGGACCTGCTGGCAGTAGAGGTCGAGGCCGCCCGGGAGCTGCACGTCCGCTTCCACGCCTGCCGCGGCTCGATGGACCTCGGCCGCTCCGCCGGCGGCCTCCCGCCGGACGAGGTGACCGAGGACCGCGACGAGATCCTCGCCGCCTGCGAGCAGGCCATCGACCGCTTC
The DNA here is from genome assembly GCA_050696935.1 of Solirubrobacteraceae bacterium. GTDB lineage: Bacteria > Actinomycetota > Thermoleophilia > Solirubrobacterales > Solirubrobacteraceae > DASSUW01. The sequence continues at coordinate 12,595 of JBOGYU010000082.1, forward strand.
CACGACCCGTCTCCCGACGCGATGGTCAGGATCGCGCTCGCCCCGTGCTCGCCCTTCTCCGTCACCCGCGAGCTGATGGCGGAGACGGCGACCCTCGCCCGCGCGCGCAACGTCCGCCTCCACACCCACATGGCGGAGACCACGGACGAGGAGGCGTTCTGCCTCGAGCTGTTCGGCGTCCGGCCGGTCGAGTATCTGGAGGAGCTGGGCTGGCTCGGGGACGACGTCTGGCTCGCCCACTGCGTCCACCTGGACGAGCGCGAGATCCGCCGCTTCGGCGAGACCGGCACCGGCGTCGCGCACTGCCCCGGCTCGAACGCCCGCCTGGGCGCGGGCATCGCCCCCGTCGCGGCCCTCACCGCCGCGGG
>JBOGYU010000083.1:0-12955 GCA_050696935.1 Solirubrobacteraceae bacterium
CGCAGGTAGCGACCGGTGGGCGGGCCGAGCGCCGCGTCGACGGTCGCGGTCGTCGCGCGCTCGAACTCGCGCACCTCCGCCGCCACCTCGTGCGAGGCGACCACGAACGCGTCCGGCAGCGCGTCGCGCAGGATCTCCGCCACCCGCGCTTCATGGGTCGCGTCCAGGAACGCGAACAGCAGGCACACGGCGACGGCCTCCACGCGCTTCAGCCGGCGCGCCGCGCGGTGGACGCTCTCCTCGTCCAGCGCCGCGATCACCCCGTCCGGACCCATCCGCTCGTCCACCTCCACGCAGTCGCGCCGCTCCACCACCGGCGGCACCGGCGCCTCGTGCAGCCGGTAGAGGCTGGGGCGCGCCTGGCGGCCGAGGAACAGCAGGTCGCGGAACCCCTTGGTGGTGACGAGCGCGGTGCGGGCGAGCCGGCGCTCGAGCAGCGCGTTGGTGGCCACGGTGGAGCCGTGGACGAAGTGGGCCACGTCCGCGGCCTGCAGCCCGGCTCGTTGCAATACCTGCCGCGCGGCCTCGACCGCGCCCTCCTCCTGGCGGGCGGTGCTCAGCACCTTCGCGGTCACGACGCCGTCCTCGCGCACGAGCACCGCGTCGGTGAACGTACCGCCGACGTCGACCCCCAGCGCGGTCATCCCAACACCACTTCGGCCGCCTGCTCTCCCAGCCGCACGGCGTAGTTCGTGCCGCGATCCTCGGGATAGACCTGGGTGGTGTTCGCGAGCACGAGCCCGCGCTCGGCGGTGCGCAGCGGCGGGATCCGCTCGCGGTAGCCGACGGTCACGATCGGCTGGGCCGCGGGCTCGTGGTGCCGCCACGAGCGGCGCACCCAGGCGGGGTCGAACGCCGGGTTCACGCGCCGGAGCCCGGGCGCGTAGCGCTCCAGCAGCGCATCGGCGTCCAGGTCGAGCAGCTCGTGCCCGCGCGGGAGGTAGTTGGCGACGTACAGGAACCGGCGCCCGCCGTAGCGCTCCGGCTCGATGAAGTTGGTGTGCTCGATCAGCCCCACGAACGGCAGCTCGCGGTCGGCCACGTTGGTCCAGTAGAAGCGGCTGAACGGGCGGTCGAGCTCGAGCAGCAGGCACAGCGCGGCGAAGTACTCGATCGCCGGCTCGCCCGGGAGGTCCACCAGCCGCGCGAAGACCTCGTTCGGCACGGTGGCCAGCACGCGGTCGTACCGCTCGGCGCCGGCCGGCTCGAAGCCGCGCGGGTCGTGCCCCGCGCGGAACGACCCCGGCGCGCCGAACGTCAGCTCGAAGCCGGGCTCGATCCGGACCGCCGGCCGGTCGACCAGCACGCGGCCCCCGCGCGCCTCGATCGAATCGCGCAGGGTCTCGAACAGCGGCTCCCACGAGCCGGCCGGGTAGCCGAGCCGCTCCTCGCGCGCGTCCTCGCCACGGCGCAGCCGGAGCTTGCTCCACAGCCACACCATCGCGATCTCGTCCGCTCGCTCGCCGAACTTCCCGCGCAGCATCGGGCCCCACACCTCCCGCCACGGCCCGCGCCCCATCCAGCGCTCGATCCACGCGCGCGCGGTGACGCGCTCGAACGCCGCCTGGTCGCCGCGCCGCTGGAGTGCGAGCACGGCGACTCCCATCCGGATCCGGTCCGCGAGGCTCAGCGGCCGGAACCGCAGCAGGTCGAGCGGCGTCGTGAACGGCCACGAGCGCCCGTGCGCGAACATCGCCACGCTCGACGGCCGCCACTCGAGCTCCAGCCCGAGCTCGTCGTAGAGCGCGGCGATGTGGCGGTCGGTGGTGAACAGGTGGTGGTAGTAGCGCTCCAGCCGGTGGCCGTCCCCCACGTCGAGGGTCGCCGCCTGGCCGCCGAGGCCCGGCCAGCGCTCGTAGACGTCGCAGGCGTGCCCGGCGGCCGCGATCCGGTACGCGGCCACCAGGCCGCACACCCCCGCGCCGATCACCGCGACCCTCACTTCTCGAGGTTGACCCGGTCGCGCACCACGTACAGCGGGCGGCGCTTGACCTCGTCGTAGATCCGCCCCACGTACTCGCCGATGATGCCGACGCAGATGAGCTGGATGCCGCCGAGCAGCAGGATCACCACGATCGTGGACGGCACGCCGCGCTCGTAGATGTTCGTGTAGCGGGCGACGACGGTGAGCGGGATCGCGAGGAAGGCGAGCGCGGAGAACGCGAAGCCCAGCAGCGTGGCGAACTGCAGCGGGCGGTGCGAGAAGCTCGTGATGGCGTCGAACGAGAAGCGCAGCATCCGCCGCAGCGTGTACTTGGTGCGGCCGGCCGCGCGCGGCTCGCGCTGGAAGGTCACCGCGGTTTGCGTGAAGCCCACCCACACGCTCATCCCGCGCAGGAAGCGGTTGCGCTCGGACATCCCGAGCAGCGCGTCGAGCGCCCTGCGGTCCATCAGCCGGAAGTCGCCGGACTCCGCCTCGAGGTCGATGTCCGCCAGGCGGCCGAACAGGCGGTAGAACCAGCGCGCGGTGGTGCGCTTGAAGGCCGTCTCCCCCGCGCGCTCCCGACGCACGGCGTACACCACGTCCGCCCCGTCGCGCCAGCGGTCGAGCATCTCCGGGATCACCTCCGGCGGGTCCTGGAGGTCGCCGTCGAGCATCACCACGACGTCGCCCTTCGCATGCTCGAGCGCCGCGGTGAGGGCCGCCTGGTGGCCGAAGTTGCGCGAGAGGGTGATCACCTTCACGCGCGTATCGGCGGCTGCCAGCGCGGCCAGCGCGGCGGGCGTGCCGTCACGGCTGCCGTCGTCGACGATCACGAGCTCGTACGGGAGGTCGCCGGCCGCGGCCGCGACCCGCCGGTGGAAGGCCTCGACCGTGGCCTCCTCGTCGTGCATGGGGGCGACGACGGACAGCAGTGCGGGCTCGCGGGCCATGGGCCGTGGAATCTGAGACAGGAGGTCGAAGTTCGGGTTCGCGGGTCTGGATGACCCGCGGAGTGAATCTGAGACCGGAGGTCGAAGCTCCAATTCGCGGGTCTGGATGACCCGCGGAGTGAAATCTGAGACCGGAGGTCGAAGCTCCAATTCGCGGGTCTGGATGACCCGCGGAGGTATCTTCCCAAGACATGGTGGACGAGCGCGCGCTGGAGCGGGAGCTGTTCGAGGTGGGCTCCCGCCTGGCGGCGGCGATGCCGGTCACGCGCAACCCGCTGAAGGCGTTCGACGAGAAGGCCATGGACCTCGCGTCGCAGGACGCCGAGCTCAAGGCGGCGCTGTTCCGGTTCGTCGACGTGATGCCCGCCTGCAGGTCGCTGGAGGACCTGGCACGGCATCTGACGGGCTTCCTCGGAGAGGTCGAGAAGCGCCCGCCGCCGATCAGCGCGGCGATGCGGATGGGCAACAGCCGGGCGGGCCGGGCGGCGCTCGGGGCGGCCGCGGCGGCCGGCGTGCGGCACATGGCGCACCGCTTCATCGTGGGCGAGGACCCGCGGGCCGCGCTGAGCGTGCTGCGGGAGCTGTGGAAGGACGGCGTGGCGTCGTCGGTCGACCTGCTGGGCGAGGCGACGGTGACGCAGGCCGAGGCGCAGCGCTACGCCGGCCGGTGCGCGGATGCGCTGGAGACGTTGAGTGCGGCCGGGGCGCGGTGGCCGGCGCGGCCGGCGCTGGAGCGCGACAGCGCGGGCGCGCTCCCGCGGGCGAACCTGTCGGTCAAGGTGTCGGCATTGACGCCGCTGCTGCGCCCGGACGCGCCGGAGCGTGGCATGCGCGACGCCGCCGACCGGCTGCGCCCGCTGCTGCGCCGCGCGCACGAGCTGGGAGCGCACCTGCACATCGACATGGAGTCGATGGACTCGCGGGACGCGGTGCTCGAGCTGATCCTGTCGCTGCTGAGCGAGGACGAGTTCCGCGCCGGGCCGTCAGCCGGGCTGGTGCTCCAGGCGTACCTGCGCGACTCCCCGCAGACGCTCGACACGATCCTGGACTGGCTCGGCCGGGTCGAGCGCGCGCACCCGTTGACGGTCCGGCTGGTCAAGGGCGCCTACTGGGACCACGAGATCGTGGAGGCCCGCCAGCACGGCTGGGAGTCGCCGGTCTTCGAGGTCAAGGCCGACTGCGACCTGAACTTCGAGCGGCTGACCCGCCGGCTCTTGGATGCGCGGCCGGCGGTGCGGGTGGCGATCGCCTCCCACAACCTGCGCTCGGTCAGCCACGCGGTCGCCTACGGGCGGTTGAGCGGCGGCGCGGACGAGGACCTCGAGATGCAGGTCCTGCGCGGGCTCGGCGACCCGCTGCAGACGGCGATCGCCAGGCAGGGCCTGCGCGTGCGCACCTACTGCCCGGTCGGGGACCTCGTGGCCGGGATGGCGTACCTGGTCCGGCGGCTGCTCGAGAACACGTCGAACGAGTCGTTCCTGCACGAGCAGGCGCGGGGGGTGGTGCTGGAGGAGCTGCTGGCGCCCCCTGCGGGACAAACTGCTGGCTTGTAGGGCGGCCGGCGGGAGGTCGCGGCGGGAAGCGTCCTGCTTAGAGGGGACAGTGTCCCCCTTAGGCAGGACGGTAGGCCGAAACGCCCGGACCCGCCTCCTTACCCAGCCGAAGTTCGTCCCGCCATATCCTCCCCACGGTGAAGCCATTCGCCAACGAGCCGGTCCTGGAGCTGCGCCGCGCCACCGTGAGAGCCGGCCTGGCCGACGCACTCGCCGCCCACGACGCCCGGGGGCCGATCAACGTCCCCGTGTGGATCGGCGACGGCCGCCGCGCCGGCGACGACATCGTGTCCACCGACCCGGGCCGGCCGGACCGGGTGGTCGCGACCGCGGCGGCCGCGCGGCCCGACGAGGTCGACGCGGCGCTGAACGGAGCGACGATGTGGGCCGCGCCCGCGGACGAGCGCGCCGCCGTCCTGCTCCGCGCCGCGCAGTGGCTCCGCGAGCGGCGACTCGGGGTCGCCGCGCTCGCCGTGCGCGAGTGCGCGAAGCCGTGGCCGGAGGCCGACGCGGACGTGTGCGAGGCGATCGACTTCCTCGAGTACTACGCGCGCGGGGCGGTCGACCTCGCGCAGGGCGCGCCCCTCCTCCAGCCCCCGGGCGAGCGCAACGAGCTGCGCTGGAGCCCGCGCGGGGTCGTCGCCGTCATCTCTCCCTGGAACTTCCCGGTCGCGATCCCGTGTGGGATGGCGGCCGCCGGGCTGGCCACCGGCAACGCCGTGGTGCTCAAGCCGGCCGAGCAGGCGCCCGGCTGCGCCGGCGTGCTGGTCCGGGCGCTGCGCGAGTCCGGGGTGCCGCCCTCGGCGCTCTCCCTGCTCCCCGGCGAGGGAGACGTGGGCGCGGCGCTCGTGCGCGACCCGCGCGTCCACACGATCGCGTTCACCGGCTCCGGCCTCGTCGGCCTGGACATCGTGCGCGCGGCGGCCGAGGTGCCGCCCGGGCAGAAGCACCTCAAGCGTGTGATCGCGGAGATGGGCGGCAAGAACTGCGTGATCGTCGACTCCGACGCCGACCTCGACGACGTCGTGCCCGCGCTCGTCAAGTCCGCGTTCGTGTACGCCGGGCAGAAGTGCTCCGCCGCCGCCCGCGTGCTCTGCCACGAGGCGATCCACGACGCGCTGGTGGAGCGGCTCGCGGGCGCGATCGAGGTGCTGGAGGTCGGCCAGGCCGACGACCTCCAGATCGACGTGCCGCCCGTGATCGAGCAGGCCGCGCAGGAGCGGGTGGCCCGCTACGCGGGCGAGGCGGAGCGCGCCGGGCGGATCGCCGCCCGCGCGAAGGACGTCCCCGGGCACGGCTGGTTCGCGACGCCCGCGCTCGCCGCTGACCTGCCCGCGGACTCACCGGTGCTCAACGAGGAGATCTTCGGGCCGCTGCTGGCGATCGAGCGCGTGCGGGACGTCGAGGAGGCGTGCGACCGCGTCGACGCCTCGCCGTTCGGCCTCACCGGCGGGCTGTTCGCCCGCAACCCGGACACCGTCGACCGCGTGATCGAGCGCACGCCGGTCGGCAACCTCTACGTCAACCGCGCCATCACCGGCGCGATGGTCGCCCGCCAGCCGTTCGGCGGCAACCGCCTCTCGGGAACGGGCACCAAGGCGGGCGGGCCCGGCTACCTGCTCCAGTTCGTCGAGCCGCGCGTGGTGACGGAGAACACCATGCGCCACGGACTGGTCGTCTGATCGGCCAGAACGTGGACATACGTTCGCGCTCGCGGGGTACCGTCGCCTCCATGCCCGTGACCTGGGTGATGTTCAACCTCACCGGCACCCTGGTCGACCCGGTGGTGATGGCGCAGCCGCTGGGCGACTCCGTGCCCGACGAGGAGATGGTGGAGGCCGCGCTCGACGACGCGATCGCCCAGGCGATGGCGAGCACGCTGACCGGGGCGGACCTCCCGTTCGCGAGCCTGATCGAGGCCGGACTGCGGCGGCGGCTGCGGCTCGCGGGGCGCGACGAGCGCGGCGCCGCCGAGGCGCTCGAGCTGATGGGCACGATGCCCGCCTACCTCGAGACGCCGCGCGCGCTGGAGATGCTGCGCGGCGTCGGGCTGCGGCTCGCGGTGCTCGCCCAGAGCTCCGTGGCGGTCGCCGACGGCGTGCTGCGCTTCGCCGGGCTGCGCGACCGGTTCGAGCTCGTGATCAGCGCCGAGGAGTCCGGCGCGTACAAGCCCGACCCGCGGCCGTACCGGCTGGCGCTCGAGCAGACCGGCGCCGGCCCGGGCGAGCTCTGCCACGTGTCGACGTACTGGTGGGACGTGGCGGGCGCCAAGCGCGCCGGCCTGGTGACCGGCTGGGTCGCGCGCCGGGAGCGGGCGCTGCTCGACAGCGTGCCCGAGCCCGACTACACGGGCCGCGACCTCGTCGAGGTCGCCGAGGCCATTCTGGCCCGCATGCCGGCCTGAGCATCGGATCCGCTGACTACTTCTGCCACTGACCGGGCAAAAGCTGCGCTTGTTATGTTGTAACCGCCAACGGATCCACTCCTTGCGGGAGGAGAGCGGGACATGGAGCAACAGCTCAACCGACGGCGCTTCCTGGGCGCCGCAATGGGGACAGGGGCGGCGGCGACGACGGCGGGCGCGTGGGCGCCGGCGGCGGTCGCCAATCGCTCGAACGCGAACGACGTGGTGCCGAGGGACGCCATCGGCATCCAGCTCTACTCGCTGCGCCGGATCATGAACACACAGCAGAACGCCGCGAACGTGCTTCACCAGCTCGGCCGCATGCGCTACACGGAGGTCGAGATGGCCGGCCACTACGGCTACGCGCCCGCCGACCTGCGCAAGGTCCTCGACAGCGCCGGGGTGCGCGCGGTCTCCGGCCACGACCCGCTGGCCCTCGACGGCGCGAGCTGGCAGGCCGCCTACAAGAGCACGCTGGAAGCCGCCAAGACGCTCGGCCAGCGGTTCACCGGCGTCGCCTGGCACCCGGGGCCCCACACCGAGGAGCGCTATAAGCACCTCGCCGACCGCTTCAACCAGGCGGGTGCGATGGCGAAGGCCGCCGGACTGCAGTTCTTCTACCACAACCACGACTTCGAGTTCTCGAACAAGCGGGCGAACGGCGAACCGCTCTACAACATCCTGCTGGACGAGACAGACCCGGACCTCGTCAAGTTCGAGCTCGACCTGTACTGGATCGTGTACGGCGGCGAGAGCCCGGTGCACTACCTCGGCGACGATCCGCGCCGGTACCCGCTCTACCACGTCAAGGACAAGACGTGGAGGACCCGCGCGGACGCGCAGCCGTGGGAGCAGTGGGAGGACGTCGGGCCGGGCTCGATCGACTTCCCGGACATCTTCGACGCCGGGAAGGGCGGGCCGAAGCACTACATCGTCGAGCACGACTGGCCGCTGCTCTCGCACCCGCAGGACCAGCAGGCCGAGGTCAAGACGGCTCAGCAGGGCGTGGACTACCTGCGGGAAGTGAGGTTCTAAGCCGCGCGGCCGGTCGCCATCCGGTCACGGACCGCCGTCAGGAACAGCTCGTGCAGGCGGGTCTCCCCCGCGATCTCCGGGTGGAAGGAGATCACGAGCAGGCTTCCCTGGCGGACCGCGACCGGGTGGCCGTCGACGGCCGCCAGCACCTCGACGTCGTCGCCGCACACCTCGACCCACGGGGCGCGGATGAACACCGCGCGCACCGGCGGGCCGGACACGCCGGGGATGTGGAGGTCGGCCTCGAAGGAGCGGATCTGGCGCCCGAACGCGTTGCGCCGGCACTCGATGTCCATCACGCCGAGGTGCGCGCGGTCGAGCATGATCATCCCGGCGCAGGTGCCGAACACCGGGGTGCCGCGCGCCGCCAGCGAGCGCAGCGGCTCCGCGAGCCCCTCGCGCTCGATCCCGAGCGTCATCGTCGTCGACTCGCCGCCGGGGATCACGAGCCCGTCGAGCCCCTCCAGGTCTGCCGGGGCCCGGACCTCGCGCACGGACGCGCCGAGGTCGCGCAGCATCCGGCTGTGCGCCTGGAAGTCGCCCTGGAGCGCCAGGACTCCGATGAGAGGGCCGGAGGCCCGGCCGTGTCGGCCGCCATGGATGGCGGCCGTCTGGTCAGAAGGGCCGGCGGATGGAGGCCCGGGCATTCCCGGTCGGAGGGCGACCGATCGTGTCAGAGGGCCGGCGGACGAAGGCCCTGGCACCTACCAACCCCGGTTGGCGAGGAGCTGGTGCTCTTCGAGCTTGCGCGTCTCGAGCGAGCTCATCGCCGTGCCCAGGCCCTCGGAGGCGCGCGCCACCCGCGTCGGGTCGGCGAAGTGCGTGGTCGCCTCGACGATCGCGGCGGCCCGCGTGGCCGGGTCCTCGGACTTGAAGATCCCCGAGCCGACGAACACGCCCTCGGCGCCGAGCTGCATCATCAGCGCCGCGTCGGCAGGCGTCGCGATCCCGCCCGCGCAGAACAGCACCACCGGGAGCTTCCCGGCCTGGGCGACGGCGCGCACGAGGTCCAGCGGCGCCTGGTGCTCCTTGGCGGCGGTGGCCAGCTCGGCGTCGTCCATCACGGTCAGGCGCTTGATCTCGCCCCTGATCCGGCGCATGTGGCGCACGGCCTCGACGATGTCGCCCGTGCCCGCCTCGCCCTTGGAGCGGATCATCGCGGCACCCTCGGCGATTCGCCGCAGCGCCTCGCCCAGGTTGGTCGCGCCGCATACGAACGGGACCTTGAACGCCCACTTGTCGATGTGGTTGGCCTCGTCCGCGGGCGTGAGCACCTCGGACTCGTCGACGTAGTCGATCTCCAGCGCCTCCAGCACCTGCGCCTCGGCGAAGTGGCCGATCCGCGCCTTGGCCATCACGGGGATGGTCACCGCCTCCTGGATGCCCTTGACCAGCAGCGGATCAGACATCCGCGCCACGCCGCCGTCGCGCCGGATGTCGGCGGGAACGCGCTCGAGCGCCATCACCGCGGCCGCGCCGGCGTCCTCGGCGATCTTCGCCTGGTCGGCCGTGACCACGTCCATGATCACGCCGCCCTTGAGCATCTCGGCCAGGCCGGCCTTCACCCGGAACGTCGCCTCGTCGCGCATATGCACGGAGGATAGCCGTGCAAGGCGACGTGCCGGTGTCCAAAACCGCCGCCGCGGCGGGTACCATTCGTCACATGGCTACCGAGCCGTCATCCCTGATCGGTCCGGACGACACCGCCTACCGCGTCGAGCTCACGCCGGCGCAGCTGAAGGTGACCTGGGTGGCGCTCAAGAGCATGCTCGACGGCTACGGCCACGACGAGCTCGACGTGCGCAACCTCGTCCGCTCCGTGCTGCAGAAGCTCCCGCCCGAGGAGAGCATCCGGGGCATCGACCTGCAGCTCCCGCGCGGCCGCCCGCGGCTGTAATCGAGTGCGGCTTACTCGCACTCGCAAGCTCGTGCGAGCGCGACTGTAATCGAGTGCGGCTTACTCGCACTCGCAAGCTCGTGCGAGCGCGACTGTAATCGAGTGCGGCTTACTCGCACTCGCAAGCTCGTGCGAGCGCCTTGATTACTTGAGCTTGAACGCGCGGACGCGGTCGTCGTACTGCGCCGCGTCGCGCGAGTAGACGCCGTAGGCCAGCGCCTGCACGAGCGAGAGCAGGCCCGCGTGCGAGCGCACGAAGGCCGGTGAGTTGGACGAGTAGTAGAGGGTGCGCTCGGACAGCTTGGAGACCTCCGAGAGCGTCGCGTCCACGATCGCCAGGGTCGCGGCCTTGCGGTGGCGGGCGATCTTCATCGCGCGCACCACCAGCGGGTGCGGGCGGCCGGCTGAGAGGCCGATCACGAGCGTCCCCTCGTCGATCCGGCCGAGCCGCGAGAGCGCCTCCTGCGAAGGCGAGGCGGCGATCTCCGCCCGGATGTCGAGCAGCATCAGCAGGTGGCGCAGATAGGAGGCGAAGAACGCCATCTGGTCGGTGCCGGCGATCAGGATCCGCTCGGCGGTGGCGACCGCCTCGATCGCCCCGTCGACCTGCGAGCGCGAGACCTTGCGGGCGGTCTCCTCCACGTTCACGTGGTCGGCGGCGACGGCCTGCTCGAACGGCGTCTGGTCGAGCGAGAACAGTGGCGTGGGGCTCTCGAACCCGTTCGGGGTGTTGCGATGGTGGTGGCGGTACTCCTCCCGTGCGGCCTCCTGGAGCTCGGGGAAGCCCTCGAAGCCGAGCGCCTGCGAGAACCGCACGACGGTCGAGGAGGACGTGCTGGCGCGCCGGGCGAGCTCCTCGGCGGTGTGGAACGCGACCTCGTCCAGGTGATCGACGACGTACTGCGCGACGTCCTTCTGCGAGCGGGAGAACTCGTCGAAGCGGGAGGAGATGTAGGCGGAGAGGGTCTGGTGGCCGCGGGCGGCCGGGGGCATCGTGGCGGTCCTCGGCATGGCGGAGCGTCTTTCGACGGCGGCGTCATAACCTCCTGCCGAGAACGAGTGCGGCTTACTCGCACTCGCAAGCTCGTGCGAGCGCCTTGATTACCAGACTTCCCACCCGGCTCGAAGGGCTCGCCCTCCTCGCCCCCGCGGTGCACGGCGACGCGCGCGGGTTCTTCATGGAGACCTGGCGCGCCGGGACCTGGGCCGAGCACGGGGTTCCCACGGAGTTCGTACAGGACAACCACTCGCGGTCGCGGCGGGGGACGCTGCGCGGGATCCACTTCCAGACGCGCCCGGGGCAGGGCAAGCTCGTGCGGGTCGCCCGTGGGCGGGTGCTCGACGTGGTGGTGGACCTGCGGGGCTCGTCGCCGACCTTCGGCGAGTGGGAGGGGTTCGAGCTCGACGACGAGGGCGGGCACCAGCTGTGGATCCCGGTCGGCTTCGGGCACGGCTTCTGCGTGCTCTCCGACGTGGCGGACTTCGTCTACAAGTGCACCGCGTACTACGACCCGGCGACGGAGGCGGGGATCCGGTTCGACGACCCCGCGGTGGGGATCGAGTGGCCGGAGATCGAGCTGCTGTACTCCGAGCGCGACCGGACCGCGCCGACGCTGGCGGAGATCGATCCGCCGTTTTGAGGGGCCGCTTCGCGCCCAGCCCGACGGGCACGCTGCACCTCGGCAACCTGCGGACGGCGATGCTGGCGTGGCTGTTCGCCCGCTCGGCCGGGTCGGAGTTCCTGGTCCGGATGGAGGACCTGGACACGGCTCGGGTGCGACCGGGCTCCGCCGAGGAGCAGCTCGCCGACCTCGCCGCGATCGGGCTCGACTGGGACGGCGAGGTGGTGTTCCAGTCGGCCCGGACTCCGCTGTACGAGGAGGCGCTCTCGCGGTTGGACGTGTACGAGTGCTTCTGCACGCGGGCGGAGATCCGGGCGGCGGCGTCGGCCCCGCACGCGCCGGTCGGCGCCTACCCGGGCACGTGCCTGCGCTTGACCGCCGCCGAGCGCGCGGAGCGGCGGGCGAGCGGGCGTCCGCCGGCGCTGCGGGTGCGGGCGGGCGGCGCGCGGGTGGCGTTCGAGGACCGGCTGCACGGGCGGCAGGAGGGCGTGGTCGACGACTTCGTCGTGCGCCGCAACGACGGCGCGTTCGCCTACAACCTCGCGGTGGTCGTCGACGACGCCGACCAGGGCGTCGAGGAGATCGTCCGCGGCGACGACCTGCTCGACTCCACGCCGCGGCAGCTCTTCCTCGCCCGCGCGCTCGGGCTGCCGGAGCCGCGCCACGCCCACGTCCCGCTCGTGCTCGGGCCGGACGGCGCGCGCTTGGCCAAGCGCCACGGCGCGGTCACCCTGCGCGAGCGCTCGGCGGACGAGGCCCGCGCATGGATGCTCCGCAGCCTCGGGCTGCCCGAGGACGACCTGCTCGCCGCCTTCGATCCCAACCTAAAGGGGGTCAGACCCCCTGAGTCGCCCCCACTCAAGGGGTCTGACCCCCTTTAGACTTCGCGGACCCATGTTCGTAGGACGCGAACGCGAGCGGGCACGGATCGACCGCCTCATGCAGGACGCACGCGCGGGGCGCAGCGGCGCGCTCCTGCTGCACGGGGACGCGGGCATCGGCAAGACCGCGCTGCTGCGGTGGGCGATCGGTCAGGCGACTGACATGCGGGTGCTCCGTGCGCGCGGCTTCGAGACCGAGTCCGACATCCCCTACGCGGGGCTCGCGGAGCTCGTCAAGCCGTTGCTCGACCGGCTCGACGCCGTGCCCGAGGTCCAGGCGGCCGCGCTCCGGGGCGCGCTCGCGCTCGGCCCGGCGACCCCGCACGACCGCTTCACCGTCCCCGCCGGCCTGCTCAGCCTGCTCGCCGTCGCGGCCGAGGAGCAGCCGGTGCTCGCGGTGATCGACGACGCGCAGTGGCTCGACGAGCCGTCGCTCGAGGCGTTCCTGTTCGCCGGCAGGCGGCTCGGCGCGGAGGGCGTCGGCATGCTCGGTGCGCTGCGCGAGGGGACCGCCGTCGCCCGCATGGAGGTGCCCTGGCTGGAGCGCCTGCGGATCGCGCCGCTCGGCGACGAGGAGTCCCACGAGCTGCTGGGCGCCGCGCAGGCCGACCGGATGGCGCCGGCGGTGGCCGACCGGCTCGTGAGCACCGCCGCCGGCAACCCGCTCGCGCTGCTGGAGATCCCCCGCC
>JBOGYU010000084.1:0-12918 GCA_050696935.1 Solirubrobacteraceae bacterium
GCCGACGCCGTCGTCGCGGACCTGGACGCGCAGGCGGCCGTCCTCGACGGAGAGCTCGACGGACGCCACGCAGGCGTGCGCGTACTTGGCGACGTTGGTCAGCGCCTCGGCGGTCACGAAGTAGGCGGCGGCCTCGACCGAGGGGTTGAGCGGGGCCTCGGGCACGCCGCTGACCTCGACCGGGACGGGGGCGCGGGTGGCGAGCGCCTCGAGCGCGGCGGCGAGCCCGTGGTCGCTGAGCACCGCCGGGTGGATGCCGCGCGCGAGCTCGCGCAGCTCCTTGACGGCGAGCTGGGCCTCCTCGCGCGCCTGGGCGATCAGCCGCGCGGCGCTCTCGGGGTCGCTCTCGATCCGCGCCTCGGCGAGGCCGAGCGTGACGGCGACCGCCACCATCCGCTGCTGCGCGCCGTCGTGGAGGTCGCGCTCGATCCGCCGGCGCTCGGCGTCGGCCGCGTCGATGATCCGCTGCCGCGCGCCGCGCAGGTCGTCCACGCGCTCGCGCAGCGCCCGGGCGCGACGGTGCTCGGGAGATTCGCCGGGGAACCGGATCTGGCGCACGGCCCCCAGCGTACGGGATCGGCGAGAAACTTCAGCGGTGGCGGCGCGGGAGCGTCTGCGCGATCAGGTCGGCGATCAGGCGGTAGCCGACGGTGCGGGCGTGAATATCGCGGTACTCGCAGTAGTAGGTCAGCCGGCAGACCTCGGCGACGGGCTTGGGGATGACGCCGTACGGCGCGAGCGTGACGGTCTCCTCCAGCGAGCCGTAGGCGCCGGTGGCCTCCGTGACGTCGACGAAGCGGCCGTCGACGGACTCGTAGGTCTCATTCAGCGCCGGGTTGATCAGCGCCTGGAAGGCGACCACGGAGAGGCGCGCGAGCTCCTGGTCTGCCGGCTGGCCAGTCACCCATTGGCCGAGCACGACGTCCGGGTACGTGAGCCCGACGATCCGCGCCTTCGGGCCGGCCGCGGCACGCAGCCGGCGCGCGAGCCGGCCGACGTTGCGCTCGATGTCCTCGACCGCCTCGTTCACGCACGCGATCGGGTCGGGGACGCCGCGGGCGCAGGCGGTGACGTCGTTGCCGCCGATGGAGACCGTGATCAGCGCCACGCGGCCGCGGTTGCGGCGCAGGAAGCGCGTCGCGGCGGCGACCTGCGTCCGGCCGCGGTAGGACGGCGCGCCGAGGGCCGGCCCCTGGCAGGCCTTCCGGCGGTTCAGGATCGACGTGGAAGGCGGACCATCAAACATCCGGCCACGGCCCCCCGCGACCCGCGGTCAACCCGCGGACGATCAACCCGCTCGCCCACGGGGCGATCCACCCGCGATCAACCCGCCGGCCAAGAGTACGGCCCGCCCTACCATCGCTCGCATGCTGGCCTCCTCGACCGGCCGCCTGCCGCGGAGGATGCTTGCGCCATGTCGACCCAGGTCCCCCACCACCGGCCCTTCACCCGGCTCACCCGCGCGGCGCTCGCCCCCGGCCGCAGCGCGCACGACCGCCAGCGCGAATTGGTCCGCGCGAGCCTCCTGGCGCGCCCGGCGCAGGCCGGCTCCACGCACCGTCGCTGGGCCTGAGCGCCGCATCGCGGCCGCCGCTGCGATAACACACGCGGCGTGCACGCAGGCTCAGACGACCTCGACGCGGCCGCCGCCGCCCTCCGCTCCCGGCTTCCCGAGCCGCTCGCCCCCCTCGCCGGGATCGCCTACAACTACCGCTGGTCGTGGACGCCGGGCGCCCCGGAGCTGCTCGCGTCCATCGACCCCCGGCGCTGGGAGCTGTGCGCCGGCAACCCCGTCCGCCTCCTGCAGGAGGTCCGGCCGGAAACGCTGGCGAGGCTGGCCGGCGACGAGCCGTTCCGCGCCCGGCTCGCCGCGCTCGACAACACGATCGCCGGGACGCTCGCCCGGACGGCGTACGAGGGACCGCTGAGCCCGGAGCGCCCCGCAGCGTTCTTCTGCGCCGAGTACGCCATCCACGGCTCGCTGCCGGTCTACTCGGGCGGCCTCGGCGTGCTCGCCGGCGACATCCTCAAGGAGGCGTCCGACCGCGGGCTGCCGCTCGTGGCGGTCGGGCTGATGTACCGGCACGGCTACTTCCGCCAGCGGATCGACGGCTCCGGCTGGCAGCACGAGTACTGGGTGGAGACCGACCCCGAGCGCGTACCCGCCGCGCTCGTCACCGGCAGCGACGGCAGGCCGGTCACGGTCACCGTCCCGATCGGGGAGCGCCGGATCACCGCTCACGTGTGGCGCGTCGACGTCGGCCGCGTCCCGCTCCTGCTACTCGACGCAGACCACCCCGACAACGACGTGGCGGACCGCTGGATCACCTCCCGCCTGTACGTCGGCGACCCCGACATGCGGCTCGGGCAGTACGCGCTGCTGGGGATCGGCGGCGTGCGGGCGCTGCACGCCCTCGGCGTCGAGCCCGGCGTCGTGCACCTCAACGAAGGCCACGCCGCGCTCGCCTGCCTGGAGCTCGCCCGCGCCGAGTCCGCGGGCTCGGTGGAGGAGGCGTTCGAGGCGGTCCGGCGGCGCACGGTGTTCACCACCCACACCCCGGTCCCGGCCGGCAACGACACCTACTCCGCCGCCAAGATGGCCGGGATGCTGGCCGGGATCGCCGCCGAGCTGGGCATCGACCCCGAGCGCCTCGTTCGCCTCGGCCGCACCCACCCCGACGAGGCCGCCGAGCCGTTCGGGGTCACGCAGTTCGCGCTGCGCTCGAGCCGGATCGCCAACGGCGTCAGCGCCCGCCACGGCCAGGTCGCGCGCGAGATGTGGCACGACCTGTGGCCCGACCGCAACGTCGAGGACGTGCCGATCGCGCACGTCACCAACGGGGCGCACATCCCGACCTGGATCGGCAACCCGATGCGCGACCTGCTCGACCGCCACCTCGGCGCCGGCTGGCGCAACCGCGCGGTCGACCCCGCCACCTGGGAGCCCGTCGACGGCATCCCCGCGCAGGAGCTGTGGGCGGCCCGCTGCGAGCAGCGCCGCGCGCTGATCGAGTTCGCGCGCGACCGCAGCGTCACCGACCGGCTCGCGCGCGGCGACACCGCCGAGTACGTGCGCGCGGCGGTGTCCGCACTCGACCCCGACGTGCTGACCGTCGGCTTCGCCCGCCGCGTGGCGACCTACAAGCGGCTCGACCTGCTGCTGCGCGACGCCGACCGGGCGCTGGCGCTGCTCTCCGACCCCGACCGCCCGATCCAGCTGATCCTGGCCGGCAAGGCCCACCCGCGCGACGACGACGGCAAGCGCCTCGTGCAGCGCCTGTTCGGGATGAAGACCCACCTCGAGGTCGCACGCCGGGTGGTGTACCTCGACGACTACGACCTCGCCCTCGGCGCGGCGATGGTGCGCGGCTGCGACATCTGGGTCAACGTCCCCCGCCCGCCGCTCGAGGCGAGCGGCACAAGCGGCATCAAGGCGGCGATGAACGGCGGGCTCCAGCTCAGCGTGCTCGACGGCTGGTGGCCGGAGGCCTACGACGGCAGCAACGGCTGGGCGATCTCGGGCGAGGTCGACCACGACCACGGCGCGCAGGACTGGCGTCACGCGGACGAGCTGTACCGGCTGCTGGGCGAGGAGGCCGTGCCGACCTTCTACGACCGCGACGGCGGCGGGCTGCCGCAGGCGTGGCTGGCGATGGTGCGCTCGTCGCTGCGGACGATCGGGCCGGCGTTCGGGGCGGGACGGATGATCCGCGACTACGAGCAGCGGATCTATCCGCCCGATTCACGAACTGCGGCTGGGTAGGGGGAGGCCGGCGGGTCAGTATTTCTTGACCAACGCCGCGCCCGGGCGTGTCCTGGTCAAGAAACTCCCGTATAGGCAGCATTCCTTGACCACGACGCGAGCGCCGGCGTCGATTGACGGGAAAGACGCAACGCCGGCTTCCTCATCTCCCTACCCAGCCGCAGTTCCGGACCCGTCGAACCGCCGCGCGCCCTCCGGCACGAGTCCCACAGCGATCCGCTCGCCCGGGACGAGCGCGGCGCGCCCCTCGACCAGCGCCACCAGCCGCGCGCCGGCGTCCACATCGACGCCCACAAGCGTCTCCCGGCCAAGCGCCTCGACGTACGCCACCCGCCCCTCGTACGGCCCCAGCAGCCCGTCCCGCCACGGCCGCACGTGCTCGGGCCGGACGCCGAGCAGGCCGTCGCCGGATGGCAGGAAGCTCATCCCCGGGCTGCCGATGAAGCCGCCGACGAACGCGTTGGCCGGCTGCTCGTAGAGCTCCTCCGGCGTGCCGGCCTGCTCGAGCCGGCCCTCGTTGAGCACCGCGATCCGGTCGCCGAGCGTCATCGCCTCGACCTGGTCGTGCGTGACGTACACGGTCGTGGTCCCGACCTCGTTCTGGAGCCGCTTGATCTCCCCGCGCGCCTGCACGCGCAGCTGCGCGTCGAGGTTCGAGAGCGGCTCGTCCATCAGCAGCACCCGCGGCTCGCGCACCAGCGCGCGCCCGAGCGCCACCCGCTGCTGCTGGCCGCCCGACAGCTCGCGCGGGCGCCGCTCCAGCAGCTCCCCCAGGCCGAGCGTCTCGCAGGCGGACCTCACGCGCCGCTCCACCTCCGCGCGCCGCAGCTTCCGCCGCCGCAGGCCGAACGCCATGTTGTCGTACACGCTCATCTGCGGGTACAGGGCGTAGTCCTGGAAGACCATCGCCACGTCGCGGTCGCGCGGCGAGACGTCGTTGACCACCCGGCCGTCGATCGAGACCCGCCCGGCGGTGAGCGCCTCCAGCCCCGCCAGCACCCGCAGCGCGGTGGTCTTGCCCGAGCCCGACGGCCCCACCAGCACCATCAGCTCGCCGTCGGCCACCTCCAGCGTCAGGCCGTCAACGGCCGTCACCGCCCCGAAGCGCTTGACCACCGCTTCGAACGCGACCCGGCTCACGCCTTCACCGCTCCCGACAGCATGCCGCGGATGAAGTGCCGCTGGAGGAACACGTAGAGCACGACGACCGGCGTGGCGACGATCACCGATCCCGCGGCGAGCAGCGCGAGGTCGCTGGTCTGGCGGCCCTGGAAGAAGGCCAACCCGAGCGGGGCGGTGCGCAGCCCCTCGTCGGTCACCATGCCCAGCGCGAGCAGGAACTCGTTCCAGGTCCACATCGAGACGAGCACGACCATCGTCAGCACCGCCGGCCGGCCGAGCGGGAGCACCACCCGCCACAGCGTCGTCCAGCTCGACGAGCCGTCGAGCCGCGCCGCCTCCACCAGCGAGCGCGGCACCGAGCGGAAGAAGGCCCGCATCCAGAACGTGCCGAAGGCGACCGACACGCCGGCCTGGGGCAGGATCAGCGCCCAGTAGGTGTCGGTCAGCCCGAGGTCCCGCAGGTCGTAATAGAGCGGCACGATCGTCGCCTCCAGCGGCACCATCAGCCCGAGCAGGAACAGGTAGAACAGCGCCTGGGACCCGCGGAAGCGCATCAGCCCGAAGGCGTAGCCGGCGAGGATCGAGAGCAGGGTCGAGATGGCGACGACGGACGCGGTGACGATCGCGCTCGAGCGCAGGTAGGTGCCGAAGCTCGCGTCCTCGAACGCGGTCGCGAAGTTGTCCAGGTGCGCGCCGTTCGGCTCGCCGAAGGAGGCGAGCTCGCCGGGCGCCTGCAGCGCCGTCAGCAGGATCCCGGCCACCGGCACGAGCGCGATCAGCGAGAACACGCCCAGGAGCAGGTGAGCGAGGAACCGCTCGCGGCGGTCGATCACGTGCGCGCCGCCCGGTCGGCCAGCTGGTTGATCGCGAACGCCAGCACGAAGATCGCCGCCGCCAGGCAGACGCCGACGGCCGCCGCGCCGCCCACCTCGCCGCCCTGGAACGCACGCGCGTAGACCTCGTACGCCGGGACGGTCGTGGCGTCGCCGGGTCCGCCGCCGGTCGTCACGTACACCAGGTCGAAGTTGCGCAGCGCCGCGATCGTCGTGAGCGTGAGCGCCACCGCCAGCTCGCCCCACAGCCCGGGGATCGTGACGGCGAACAGCTCGCGCAGCGGCCCTGCCCCGTCCACCCGCGCCGCGTCGTACAGCGAGCGCGGGATCTTCTGCACGCCGGCCATCAGCAGCACCATCGCCAGCCCGAACGTGACCCAGGTGCCGATCAGGCCGACCGCGGGAAGCGCCAGCGTGAAGTCCCCGAGCCAGCCCGTCGGCTGGTAGATCATCCGCCACATCACGGCCACCACCACCAGCGCGATCACCTGCGGCAGGAACAGGATCGCGCGGTAGGCCGCCAGCCCCCGCACCCGCGTACGGCCGGCCGCCGCCGCCAGCAGCAGGCCGATCGCCACCGGCAGCACGGCGTAGAAGAACAGCAGCACGACCGAGTGCAGGAACGCCCCGCGCAGGTCGGGATCGCTCGCGACCGCGCCGTAGTTGTCGAGCCCGACCCACTCCCCCGGCGTCACGCCGTCCCACGCGAACAGCGAGATCCACGCGGCATGCCCAAGCGGCGCGAGCACGAACAGCCCGAACAGCGCGAGGCCCGGCAGCAGGTAGACGTACGCGACGCGGCGCGGCTCGCCCGGCGGCCTGCTCAACCGGTGAAGGCCTCGTAGTCCGCCTGCACGGCCTCCGTGAACTCGCCCGGCTCCACCCGGCCGGCGAGCAGGCGCTGGATCGCGCCCGTGATGTCGTCGAAGAAGGTCGGCGTCGCGTAGTCGAGGTACGGGACGAGGCCGTCCTGCTCGGCGAGCGTCCGCCAGGCGGCGAACACGTCCTCCCCGGCCGGCGTCTGCGCGGTCGCGGCGGTCTCCATCGCGGGCAGGTTGCCGGTGTCGGCGAGCACGCCGGCGGCGTCGGCGTTGGTGATGAAGTCGATGTAGGCGGCAGCCACGCCGGGGTGCTCGGACTTCGAGGTGATCGCGAACGGGAGGCTCTCGCCGCCGAGCGCGATCGGGGCGTCGCCCGGCATCAGCATGAAGCCGAGGTCCTCCCCCATGCGGTCGCTCAGGTCGGCCAGCAGCCAGGTGCCGGCGATCAGGAACGGGCCGGCGCCTTCGGCGAACTGCTGCCACGCCGGGTCGTAGCCGGTGCCGTTGAAGTCCTGCGTGAAGTAGCCGGCGTCCGCCCACTGCTGGAGCCGGGCGGCCGCCTCGCGGTTCTCCGGCGTGTCGAACGACGCGCCCTCGCGCGCGAACACGAAGTCGCGCACCTGCTCGGGCGGCGTGAACGCGTTCTGCACCGTCTGGAACTCGTGGATGCCCGGCCACCCGTCGAGGTTGCCGAACGAGATCGGCACGTCGCCGTCGGCCTTCGCCTGCTCGAGCCGCTGCTCGAACTCCTCGAAGCTGGCCGGCGGGCTCTCGACCATCCGGCGGTTGTAGAACACGCCCACGATCTCGCCCATCTGCGACAGGCCGTAGAGCCGGCCGGTCCCGAACTGGTCGCCGTCGGGCGAGAAGCGGTTGAGGTCGAGCAGCACGGGCGCGTAGCGGTCGGCCCAGCCGTAGGCCTCGGCGTAGCCGTCGAGCGGCCGCAGCAGCCCGCCCTTCACCAGCTGGCCCATCACCGGGCGGCCCTGGTTGGCCTGCACGACGTCGGGCGCCTCGTCGCCGGAGACCGCGAGCTTGAGCGTCGTGTTGAGGTCGGTGAACGACTTCGCGACGCGATCGATCGTGACGTTCGGGTAGCGCTCCTGGAACGCGTCGTTCAGGCGCTGGATCTGGCGCTTCTGGCCGCCGCGGACCTCCTGGTCCCAGACGGTGAGGGTGACGTTGCCGGCCTTGGCGACGTCGACCTTGCGGGCGTCCGGTGCCGGGGCGGCCTCCTCCGGCTCACCGCCCGGCGTGCCGCAGCCGGCGAGCAGGACCGCCACGAGCGCCAGCGCGCGGCGCACCGCTCAGCCCTCCCTCAGCGCGGCGGGCAGCTCCGGCAGGTCCCGCCGGACTCCCTCCTCGACGAGCTCGGCGCGCGTGACCGCGCCGGCCGTGCCGGTGTGCGCGGTGACCGAGAGCCCGGCATAGAGGTTGGCCCACTCGACCGTCGTGCCGGCGTCGAGGTCGTGCAGGTCGGCCCACGCGAAGGCGGCGGCGAACAGGTCGCCCGCGCCCGTGGTGTCGAGCACCGGCCTGGCGTCGACGCCCGGCACCGTGACCGGGCGGCCGTCGACGACGGCGACCGCGCCCTCCGGCCCCAGCGTGACCACCGCGGTGTCGGCGATCGCGGCGAGCCGCTCGGCGGCCTCGGCCGGGGTCGCGGCGCCGGTGAGGACGCTCGCCTCGCGGCGGTTGACGATCAGCGCGCGCGGCCGGCACGCGCCCTGCGGGAGGCGGCCGGCGAAGGCGCGCGCATCGTCGTCGCCGCAGGTGACGTAGGCGCGCACGTCGTCCGGGACGAGGTCGATCTGCTCGAGCGTGGCGGCCACGCCGCGCGGGGCGTGCTCGTCGAGGTCGGCGGCGCGGGCGCGCATCCCGGGGTCGACGGTCACCATCGAGCGCTCCCCCGCGACCGGCATGACCATCGTGGTGGGCGTGCGCGAGCCGCGCGGCTCGCCGACCACGACGCCCTCCTCCCTGAGCACCCTGCGGACGAAGTCGCCCGCGAGGTCGTCGCCCAGCGGGGCGATCAGCGCGGTGCTCAGGCCGAGCCGGACGGCCCCGACCGCAGTGATCCCGCCGCCGCCCGGCGAGCGCAGCATGTCGCCCGCGAAGCGCTCCTCGCCGGGCCCGGGCAGGGCCTCGAGCCCGACGAACGTGTAGTCGAGGTACGCCGGCGTCAGGATCGCCAGGTCGATGCTCACGCGAACCGCTCCTCCAGCTCCGGAAGACGCTCACGGTATCCGGCGAAGATGTCGCGTGCAGCGTTGACGGACGGGACCAATGGGTGGAGTGCGAGCGCCTTGACCGCGAGGGCGCTCGAGCCGGTGATCGCCGCCTCGATCGTCGTGCGCTCTACCGCCTTGACGCTCTCGATCAGGGCGCGCGCGTGGTCGGGCACGGGCCCGGCGGCCAGCGGCCGCGCCCCGGTGGCGCCGACGACGCACGGCACCTCCACCACCGCGTGCTCGTCGAGGAACGGCAGGGCCGAGCGGTTGGCGACGTTGAGGATCCGGGTGGCGCCCGCGTTGCCGGCGATCGCCTCCACCACCGCCATCGCCTCCGCCTCGTAGCCGGCGGGCCTCGCCTCCGGCTCGTGGCCGTTGCGGGCCTCGGCCATGTACGTGCGGTCGCGCTCGTCCTTCGCGGCGCGCCAGGCGGCGAGGGCCTGCCGCGGCGTGGCGGGCCGGGCGCCGTAGAAGCCTGCCTGCTGCTCGAGCAGGTAGGCGCCGCGGGGCCTGCGGCCCATGGCCTCGACCGTGTCGGCGGCGAAGTAGAAGTAGTACAGGTACTCGCTGGGGATCATGCCGAGCGAGCGCAGCCACTCGATGCCGAACAGCTGCGCCTCCTCGAAGCCGCCGTCGGCCAGGAGGTCCGGGAGGCGCTCGCCGGTCTCGTCGCGCACGCCCTTGAGCCAGCCGAGGTGGTTAAGGCCGAAGTAGTCGAACCACAGCTCCTCGGGGCGGCGGCCGAGCGCGGCGGCGACGCGGCGGCACAGCATCGACGGCGTGTCGCAGATGCCGAGCGCGCGGTCGCCGAGCACCTGCTGGACGGCCTCGGTGACCATCCCGGCGGGATTCGTGAAGTTGACGAGCCAGGCGCCCGGTGCGCGGCGGGCGGTGCGCTCGGCGAGGTCGACCATGGCCGGGATCGTCCGCAGCGCGAAGCAGATGCCGCCCGGGCCGGTGGTCTCCTGGCCGAGCACGCCGTGGCCGAGCGGGACGCCCTCGTCGACCGTCCGGCCTTCCAGGCCGCCGACGCGGATGGCGGTGAAGACGAAGCCGGCGCCCTCGAGCGCGTCGTCGAGGTCGGTGGTGGTGCGGAACGGCACCCGGTCGCCGTGCTCGGCGGCCTGGCCCTCCAGCACGAGCGCGATGCGGTCCAGGCGCTCCTGCGTGACGTCGTGCAGCACGACGTCATCGAACCGGGCGTGCTCCAGGAGCGCGCCATAGATCAGGGGGACCCGGAAGCCGCCCCCGCCGACGATCGCAAGCTTCACGCCGGGAGGATACCTGCGATCCCCGCGCCCGACAGCTCGGCCTTGGGGACGAACCCGCACGCCGAGGCGCGGGAGAGCGCGGGACCGAAGTCGCTCGGGTCCCGGCTGGAGGTGAGCACGACCGCCGGTGCGTGCACGCAGCCGGACAGGCGCTCGCACACCTCGAAGCCGTCGAAGTCGGGCAGCTGGATGTCCAGCAGCACCACGTCGGGGTTCAGCGCCTTGGCGGCGTCCAACGCCGACCGGCCGTCCGCGGCCTCGCCGACCACGTCGTACCCCTCCACCTCGAGCAGCCGGCGGGCGGCGGCCCGGAATCCGGGGTGATCGTCAACTATGAGGACACTGGCGGCCATGGGAGCAGTGTCGTCCGGGTTACCCCGTTTGCCCAGGCGGTCACCATCCGAACGCGTTGGGGGAGAACCGTACCCCAGGTAATCAAGGCGCTCGCACGAGCTTGCGAGTGCGAGCAAGCCGCATACTTCGTCGGTGGACTTGGCCTGGTCATCCGTCCTCGCCTGGCGGGCGCAGCGCCAGTACGTGGCGCGGGAGCGGGCGCCGCTTGCCGAGGCGGTCGACGTCGTCTCGCGGGTGTGCGGGCTGCACGCGCAGCTGATGGGATCGGCCGAGCTGGCGCTGTGGGCGCGGGTGGACGGGCTCGAGCGCGACGCCGTGGCGCGGTGGCTGTGGGAGGACCGCGCGCTGGTCAAGACGTGGGCGATGCGCGGGACGCTGCACCTGCTGCCGGCGGCCGAGCTGCCGCTGTGGGTGGCCGCGCAGTCCATGCTCAAGCCGCGCCATCACGTGGGAAGCTGGCTGCGCCACTACGGGCTCACGCGCGAGCAGGCCGACGCGCTGCTCGGGGCGATCCCCGCGGCGCTGGACGGGCGCCACCTCACGCGGGAGGAGCTCGCGGTGGAAGTGGGGCGGCTCACCGAGATCGATGGCGTCGAGGACAAGCTGCGGCGCGGGTTCGGCGACCTGCTGAAGCCGGCGGCGTTCCGTGGGGACCTCTGCTTCGCGCCGAGCGACGGGCGGTCCGTGCGGTTCGCGCGGCCGGACGAGTGGCTCGGGCCGCAGGCGCCGGCGGAGGTGGACGACGCCGCTACGGATATCGCACGGCGGTACCTGGGCGTGTACGGCCCGGCGACCCGCGAGGCGTTCGCGCGCTGGTTCGGCATGACGTCGCCGGCGCTGGCCGGGCGGTGGCTGCGCGAGCTGGGCGACGAGCTCGCCGAGGTCGAGGTCGAGGGCGAGCCGGGCCTGATGCTGGCGCGCGACGTCGAGGCCGCCGCGCAGGCGTCGCCGGACGAGGCGGTCCGCCTCCTCCCCGCCTTCGACCACCATGTCGTCGCGGCCCCGCGGGACAGCGAGGCCGTGCTGCGCGCCGAGCACCGCCCGCGGGTGTACCGCCCGCAGGGCTGGCTGTCCCCGGTACTGCTGGTCGGGGGCCGGATCGCGGGCGTGTGGAGCCACGAGCGCCGGGGCGAGCGTGTGGCGGTGTCGATCGAGCCGTTCTCACGCCTGGACCGCGGCGTCGCCGCCGCCGCGGAGGCCGAGGCGGAGCGGCTGGCGGCCTTCCTCGGCGGCCCGCTCGAGCTCGCGTGGCAGGGATGAGGCGCCTCGTCGCCGCTCTCGTCTTGCTCGCCCCGGTCGCGCATGCCGAGGCGCGCGTGGAAGTGCCCGGCGGCGTGCGCGTGGAGCGGGTCGCCGGCGGGATCCCGAACCCGTCGAACCTGGCGTTCGACGGGCGCGGACGGCTGTGGGTGACCTCGGCCGGCCACGTCACCGCGCGCTCGGACGGCGTGTGGATGGTGCGGCGGCGCGGCGCCCGCCCCCGGCACGTGATCCGCGGGCTGTTCAGCGCGCTCGGCGTGCTGTGGCATCGCGGCGAGCTGTACGTGAGCCACGTCGTGCCGTACGCGACCGTCGCCCGGCGCCACACCGGCCGCGTGGTCGCCTACTCGGGCTTCGACGGCCGCCGCTTCGCCCGCCGCCGGGTGGTGGTCGACGGCCTGCCGACCGGCCGCCACCGCGTCGACTCGCTCGCGGCCCGGCCGGACGGGCGGCTGTACCTGGGCGTCGGCAGCCGGTTCGACGCGCGGCGCTCCCGGCACCGGCTCTCCGGCACCGTGGTGTCGTTCCGCCGCAGCGGCGGCGGCCTGCGCGTCGAGGCGCGCGGGCTGCGCAATCCGTACGGGCTCGCCTTCGTCCCCGGCACCGCCCGCCTGCTGGTGTCCGAGCACGGCCGCGACGACCTCGGCCCGTCCCGGCCGCCGGATGAGATCGACGTCGTCCACACCCGCGGGCGGCCGCGCTGGTTCGGCTTCCCGGAGTGCTGGGGCCAGGGCGGCGCTCCGTGCCGCGGCGCGCAGGCGCCGCTCGTGCGGCTGAAGGCGCACTCGGCACCCGGCGCGGTCGCGGTCGCCGAGCGCTTCGGCCGCTGGGGCCGCAGCGCGTTCGTCGCCCGCTTCGGCTCCTCGTTCGACGCCAATCCGGCGGGAGGCGACGTCGTCCGGGTCAACCTCGGCCGCCGCCCGCGTATACACCGCTTCGCGACCGGCTTCGGCCGCCAGGAGCCGCTCGGGCTCGCGCTCGGCCCGGAGGGCGCGCTCTACGTGAGCCGCTGGACCTCCGGCCGGATCGTCCGGCTCGTCCCCGAGCAGCCGCGCCCCGCGGTCGCGCCACGAACCGCGGGACGGGTGCTCGGGCTGATCGTCCGAGTTTTCTAAAGGGGTTGGCGTTGCGGCCCCGCAGCGGGACGGAGCGAACTCTTCGAGATCGAGGGGGAGCGCGTCTACAGCAGCCCGCGACGCGCCAGCTCGGCCACCACGCCGCGGCGCTGCCACGGGCGCGCCGCGGACAGCCGCCGCAGGGCGT
>JBOGYU010000085.1:0-12772 GCA_050696935.1 Solirubrobacteraceae bacterium
GCCGAGGCGGTCGCCGACCGGGCGCCGCAGCCCGTCAAGGGCGCCGCGAAGGCCGCCGCCGACGCGGCGGGGGCCGTGGGCGACGCGGTGGCAGACCAGGACGACGAGAAGAACGAGGAGAGCAAGTGAGCACGGTCATCTCCGCCGCACAGGTCAAGGAGCTGCGCGACCGCACGGGCGCGGGCATGATGGACTGCAAGAACGCCCTGAGCGAGACGAACGGCGACCTGGAGGCCGCCGTCGAGTTGCTTCGCGTCCGCCTCGGCGACAAGGCGCTCAAGGTCGGCGGCCGGGAGGCCACCGAGGGCACCGTCGCCTCCTACATCCACGGCGGCGGCAAGGTCGGCGTGCTCGTCGAGGTCGACTGCAACACCGACTTCGTCGCTCGCAACGAGGACTTCCAGTCCTTCGCCCGCGAGGTCGCGATGCACATCGCCGCCTCGCCGACCACCCGCTACGTCTCCGAGGACGACATCCCGGAGGAGGACCGCCAGGCAGAGCTGCGCGTCTTCGAGCAGCAGGCGGCCGACAAGCCGGAGAACGTCCGCGGCAGGATCGCCGAAGGCAAGCTGCGCAAGTGGATGGAGGAGGTCGTGCTCCTCAAGCAGCCGCACGTCAACCAGGACAAGTACGACGGCAAGTCCATCGAGGAGCTCCGCGTCGAGCTCTCCGGCACCACCGGCGAGAACGTGGTGATCCGGCGGTTCGCGCGCTTCCAGGTCGGCCAGTGACGCCCGCGCCCGCCTTCCAGCGGGTCCTGGTCAAGCTCTCGGGCGAGGCCCTCATGGGCGATCGCGAGTTCGGCACGGACGCCGACACCGTGGTCGCGATCGCCCGCCAGCTCAAGCACGTGCACGACCGCGGCGTCGAGATCGCGGTCGTGCTCGGCGCCGGCAACATCTACCGCGGCCTGGAGGGCGCCGCCGCCGGCATGGACCGCGCCACGGCGGACTACATGGGCATGCTCGCCATCGTGCTGAACGCCCTCATGCTCCAGGACGCGCTCGAGAAGGAGGGCGTGCACACCCGCGTGCAGTCGGCCATCACGATCTCCGAGGTCGCCGAGCCCTACATCCGCCGGCGCGCGATGCGCCACCTGGAGAAGGGCCGGATCGTGATCTTCGCCGCCGGCACCGGCAACCCGTTCTTCACCTCCGACACGGCGGCCGCCCTGCGCGCGCTGGAGATGCACGCGGAGGCGATCCTGATGGCCAAGCACGGCGTCGAGGGCGTCTACACGGCCGATCCGAACCAGGACTCGCAGGCGGAGTTCATCCCCGAGATCACCGCGCGGGACGCGCTCCAGCGAGGCCTGAAGATCATGGACTCCACCGCCCTGAGCCTGTGCATGGACAACCGGCTCCCGATCTACGTCTTCAACATGGACGACGAGTCCAACATCGACCGGATAGTCTCCGGCGAGCGGGTGGGGACCCTCGTGACGACCGCATGATCGACGAACTGCTCACAGACGCTCGGGAGCACATGGACAAGTCGGTCGAGGCGACCCGGCAGAAGTTCGGCTCCGTCCGGACCGGCCGCGCGACCACCGCGCTGCTCGACCGCATCACGGTCGACTACTACGGCACCCAGACGCCGCTCAAGCAGCTCGCGACCGTCTCCGCCCCCGAGGCGCGGCTGCTCACGGTCCAGCCCTACGACAAGAGCTCGATCAAGAACATCGAGCGGGCGATCCAGGAGTCGGACGTCGGGCTCACCCCCAACAACGACGGCCAGATCATCCGCCTGCAGGTCCCCGAGCTCACGGAGGAGCGCCGCAAGCAGCTCGTGAAGGTCGTGCGCAACCTGGCCGAGGAGGGCCGCGTCGCGATCCGCAACATCCGGCGCGACGTGATGCACGACCTGCGGGAGCTGCGCGACGCCGGCGAGGCCGGCTCGGACGACGAGCATCGCGCGGAGGAGGCGCTCCAGAAGCTCACGGACCAGAAGGTCCACGAGCTCGACGCCCTCCTGAAGGGCAAGGAAGAAGAGATCCTCGAGGTGTGAGCGCCTCGTACGTCGCCATCATCACGGATGGCAACGGACGCTGGGCCCGGCAGCGGGGCCTGCCCGTCGAGGAGGGGCACCGGGCGGGGGCCGACACCGTCAAGGCCCGCCTCCGTGACGCCGTCGACCTCGGCGTGCGCGAGCTGACCGTCTACTCGTTCTCGACCGAGAACTGGTCGCGCCCGCCCGAGGAGGTCGCCGCGCTGATGGCGATGTTCTCCGAGCGGATCCTGGCCGAGACGCCCGAGCTCGACGACGAGGGCGTGCGGATGCGCTTCATCGGCCGCCGCGAGGGCGTGGCGCCCGAGCTGCTCGAGCAGATGCGCTGGGCGGAGGAGAAGACCGGCGGCAACGACCGGATCACGCTCTACGTCGCGTTCAACTACGGCGGCCGGGCCGAGATCGTCGACGCCGCGCGCGCCTTCACCGGCACCACCGAGGAGGAGTTCCGGGCGCTGCTGTACGCGCCGGAGATGCACGACCCCGACCTGATTATCCGCACCAGCGGCGAGCAGCGGCTCTCCAACTACCTGCTGTGGCAGTCGGCCTACTCGGAGCTGCACTTCACCGAGGTGCTGTGGCCGGACTTCTCGCGCGAGGACTTCGAGGCCGCGCTGGGCGAGTACGAGGTCCGGCGGCGCCGGTTCGGCGGCCGATGACCGCCACCCGCAGGCGCCCGCCGCCGCCGCGGGGAGGGTCCGACCTCGGGCGGCGCATCCTGGTGGCGATCCCGGCGATCGCCTACGCGATCTTCATCATCGCCTCGGGCGGCTGGATCTTCGCCGCCGGCATCCTCGTCCTCGGCGTCGTCTGCCTGCACGAGCTGTTCCGCATGTACGAGGCGCTGCGGCCGGTCAAGCTCGCGGGCTTCCTCGCCCTCGGCGGCCTCACGCTGGCGGCGCAG
The DNA here is from genome assembly GCA_050696935.1 of Solirubrobacteraceae bacterium. GTDB lineage: Bacteria > Actinomycetota > Thermoleophilia > Solirubrobacterales > Solirubrobacteraceae > DASSUW01. The sequence goes on from JBOGYU010000085.1 coordinate 2,912, forward strand.
GAGGGGAGCGAGCGGCAGGTGCTGCTCGCGCTCGTGGCGTTCGTGCCGCTGCTGTTCCTGCTCGGCGCCGGGATGCCGCGGCGCGACGGCGCCACGCTCACCGAGGGCATGGCCATCACGCTGCTCGCAGTCGTGTGGGTGGGGATGGCGGTCGCCCACGCCGTGCTGCTGCGCGGGCTGCCGCACGGCGACGGGATCATCGTCGACATCCTCGTCGGCACCTTCGTCGGCGACACCGGGGCCTACCTGGGCGGGCGCAGCTTCGGCACGCGGCCGCTGGCCCCGCGGATCTCGCCCAACAAGACGGTCGAGGGGCTCGTCATCGGCTTCCTGACGGCGGTGCTCGCCACGTGGTGCGCCGGGCTCTACCAGGACTGGCTCACGCACGGGCAGGCGCTCATCCTCGGCGCGGCGGTCGGGGCGGCGGCGCCGCTCGGCGACCTGCTGGAGTCGGCCGTCAAGCGCGACGCGGGGGCCAAGGACACGGGCACGCTGTTCGGCGCCCACGGCGGCGCGCTCGACCGGCTCGATGCCGCCTTCTTCACCCTCGTCACCGGGTACTACGTCTGGCTGGTGCTGCTGTGACCGAGGAGCGCGACCGGACCGAACGCCAGATGGCGGAGCTGCTGCAGGAGATGCGGATCGCGCTCCCGGGCGTGCAGTTCCTGTTCGCGTTCCTGCTCACGGTGCCGTTCGCGGCGCGCTTCCAGAACGTCACGAGCTTCCAGCGAACGGCGTACTTCGTCGCGCTGATGTTCACGGCGGGCTCGGCCGTGTTCCTGATCGCCGTGCCGGCCACGCACCGGCTGCTGTTCCAGCAGGGCGACCGGCCCTACATCATCCGCAACGCCAACCGCTACCTGATCGTGAGCCTCGTGCTGCTCGCGATCGGGATGCTCTCCGCGCTGGTGTCCTTGACAGACTTCCTGTACGGCGGGGCGGCGACGTGGGTGTGGCCGGGGCTCATCGCGGCACTGCTGAGCGTCCTGTGGTTCGTGCGGCCGCTCCTGCGCCGCCGCTGAGCACGCCGCTCCGCGCCTTGCTGGCGTACATGCGCTGGTCGGCGAGCTGCATGGCGGTCACCGCGTCGCCCGCCTCCGAGGGCAGGACGGCGGCGCCGCTGGAGGCGGTGACCTCGAATCCCTCGCCGCGCTCGGACAGCGCGGCCTCCAGCGCGGCGACGATCGCGGCGACGGGGCCGCGGCCGGGCCGCAGCACCGCGCAGAACTCGTCCCCGCCCATGCGGTAGGCGCAACCGTCCGTGCCGACCACGGCCGCGAGCCTGGCGGCCAGGCGCACGAGCAGCGAGTCGCCGGCCGGGTGGCCGAAGGTGTCGTTGTAGAGCTTGAAGCCGTCGAGGTCGAGCAGCACGAGCACGCGCTCCGGCGCGCCGGCACCGTGGCGCAGCGCCTCGTCGAGGTCGGCCGTCAGCTTGCGCCGGTTCCACAGGCCGGTCAGCGGGTCGGTCGTCGCGGCGCGCTCGGAGCGCGCGATCTGCACGCGCGCGTGCTCCTCCGTGCGGCGGCGATAGCTGCGCACGATCGCCCAGCACAGGAGCAGCAATGCAAGGCCGGCGGGCACGGCCGCGAGCGTGAAGCGGCGCGCAACCGACTCGGAGCGCTCGAAGCGGTCGAGCTCCGTCCGGAAGGCGGCGAGCGGGTCGGGCGCGCGGGCGTCGATCGCCTCCTGGATGCCGGCCAGCAGCGGGTCGAGCTCGCCGTCCTCGATCGCGGCGGCCTCGCGCAGGCGGCCGGCCGCCATCGCGTCGCTCCACGCCGCGCGCTTGCGCGAGAACGCCTGCATGCGGAAGCGGACGTCGCGGGCCAGCTCCGTGTCGGGCAGCGATCCGCGGACCGTGAGCTGGTGGACCGCCTGCCACAGTTCGCCCTCTGCGGCCTCCAGCCGCGCCAGGGCCGCGCGCGTTGGCCGGTTGTCGTAGCCGTCGACGAGCTGGCTCAGCCGCGCCAGCCCGCGCACGGCCTCCAGCCGGGCGTCGGTCTGGAGCGCGGAGCGCCCGAGCCGCTCGGCCGACTCCCGGCTGCTGACCGCCAGCCACAGCGACAGGGCGGCAAGGGAGAGCAGCACGAGGGCAAGGCCGGCAACCGCGAAGCGGCTGGTTGCCGGGGTGACCAGTCTGATGCGCACGATGCAGCCGTCCTTGGTTCCTTATCGGCAGCGAGCCGGAATCCTGAGCGGCGGCTGTCGGGACGCTGCCACAATGGACCGCCCATGAAGCGGCTGCTCATCCTCGGCTCCACCGGCTCGATCGGCACCCAGGCGCTCGACGTCGTCGCGCGCGCCGGCGACGCGTTCCAGGTCGTCGGCCTGTCGGCGGGGACGGCGCACGAGGCGGTCGTCGAGCAGGCCCGCGCCCACGGCGTGCGGCGGATCGCGCTGTCCGAGCACGACGCCGCCGCGCGCGCCGCCGAGGCGTGGACGGGCGGCGAGGTGCTGGCCGGGCCGGAGGGGCTCGTCGAGCTCGTCGCGGGCTCCAACGCCGACCTGGTGCTCAACGCCATCGTCGGCTCGGCGGGGCTCGGCCCGACGATCGTTGCGCTCACCGAGGGGATCGACCTGGCGCTGGCCAACAAGGAGTCGCTCGTCGTGGGCGGCGAGCTGGTCACCGCCCTGGCCGAGGCCACGGGCGCGCAGGTGATCCCGGTCGACTCCGAGCACTCGGCGCTGCACCAGCTCATCTCCGCCGAGCACGGGCGGGCGGGCACGATCGACAAGCTCGTGCTGACTGCCTCCGGCGGCCCGTTCCGCGGCCGCTCCCGCGCCGAGCTTGACGGCGTGACCGTGGAGCAGGCGCTCGAGCACCCGACGTGGGCGATGGGCGGCAAGATCACGATCGACTCGGCGACGCTGATGAACAAGGGCCTGGAGGTGATCGAGGCCCACCACCTGTTCGGGACGCCGTACGACCGGATCGACGTGGTCGTGCACCCGCAGTCGATCGTCCACGCGCTCGTCTCGCTGTGCGACGGCGCCTCGCTCGCCCACCTCGGGCACCCGGACATGCGGGTGCCGATCGCCTACGCCCTGCACCACCCTGACCGCGTCGACGTGCCGGTGCCGGCACTCGACCTCGCCGGCGTGGGGCGGCTCACCTTCGAGGCCCCGGACGAGGACGCCTTCCCGTGCCTGCGGCTGGCCCGCGACGCGGCGGTCGCCGGCGGCACCGGGCCGTGCGTGCTCAACGCCGCCAACGAGGTGGCCGTGCACGCCTTCCTCCGCGGCCGGATGGCCTTCATGGGCATCCCGGCGGTGATCGAGCGCACGCTCGACCGGGTGGGCGCGGCCGCCGTCCACAGCTTCGACTCGCTCTACGAGGCCGACGCGCACGCCCGCGCCGTGGCCGGCGAGCTGGCGCAGGTGCACGCCGGATGAGCTTCGTCCTCGCCTTCCTCGGCTTCGCGGCGCTGATCGTGCTCCACGAGCTCGGCCACTTCGCCGCGGCGAAGGCGGTCGGCATGCGGGTGGAGCGGTTCTCGCTGTTCTTCCCGCCGCTGCTCGCCCGCGTGCGCCGCGGGGAGACCGAGTACGCGGTGGGGGCGCTGCCGCTGGGCGGCTACGTGAAGATCACCGGGATGAACCCGCACGAGGAGCTGGCGCCGGAGATCGCCCACCGCGCGTACTACCGCCAGCCAGTGTGGAAGCGGATCGTGGTCATCTCCGCCGGGCCGGCGGTCAACATCGTGCTGGCGTTCCTGATCCTGTGGGCGCTGTTCTGGGCGAACGGGCTCACCGAGATCACGCGGACGGTCGACCGGGTCGAGCGCGGCTGGCCCGCCACCGGCCAGCTCCAGCCGGGCGACGAGATCGTGTCCGTCGACGGCCGGCGCGGCGACCAGGTCGTGCTGTCGCGCCAGATCGCCAGCCACACGTGCGAGGGCACGCCCACGCCCCGGTGTGCGGCGGAGACGCCCGCCGTGCTGATCGTGGACCGCGACGGGCGGCGGCTCCAGCTCACGCTGACGCCGGTGTTCGACCCCGCGGCCGGGCGCACGCGGCTCGGCTACAGCGTGGAGAGCCGGACGACGCCGATCGGGCCGGTCACGGCCGCCGGCGAGTCGGTGTCGGAGATGTGGTTCTTCACCTCCCGCACGGTCTCCACGATCGCCCAGCTCTTCAAGCCGGAGGTGCGCGAGGACCTGTCGGGCGTGGTCGGCGCCTATGAGGTGACGCGCCAGACGATCGAGTTCAACGTCGAGCGGGCGGTGCTGCTGCTCGGGATCATCTCCCTGTCGCTCGGCGTCATCAACCTGTTCCCGTTCCTGCCCCTCGACGGCGGCCACATCTTCTGGGCCGTGGCGGAGAAGGTGCGCGGCCGGGCGATTCCGTTCAGCGTGATGGAGCGGGCCGGGTTCGTGGGCTTCGTGCTCGTGATCGGGCTGTTCATGATCGGGTTCACGAATGACCTGGACCGATTGACCGGCGAGGGATTCGGCGTCAGATAGCTCCTAGACTGGTCGCATGGCCTCGAAGCGCTCCGTGAACGTGGGCGGTGTCCAGATCGGCGGCGGCGCGCCCGTCGCGGTCCAGACGATGACCAAGACGGAGACCGCGAACCTCGCGGCGACGATGGCGCAGATCCGCACCGTCGCCGACGCGGGGGCAGACCTCGTGCGCGTGGCCGTGCCGCGCGACAAGGACGTCGAGGCGCTGAAGACGATCGTCGTCGAGTCGCCGATCCCGGTGATCGCCGACATCCACTTCAACCACACGCTGGCGCTGAAGGCGATCGACGCCGGAGCCCACTGCGTGCGCCTGAACCCCGGCAACATCGGCGGGCCGGAGAAGGTCGCCGAGGTGGCCGACCGCGCCCGCGCCGCCGGCACGCCGATGCGCATCGGCGTCAACTCCGGGTCGCTCCCCAAGCACCTGCACGCGCTCGAGCGCGAAAACCCGGTCGAGGCGCTCGTGACCGCGGGGGTGGAGTTCGTCCGCCTCATGGAGCGGCTCGAGTTCACCGACTTCAAGGTCTCGATCAAGTCGACGAACGTGCCGTACACGATCGCCGCCAACCGGCTGCTGAGCGAGCGGATCCCGTACCCGCTGCACCTGGGGATCACAGAAGCCGGGACGAAGTGGTCGGGCTCCCTGAAGTCCGCCGTCGGCCTCGGCACGCTGCTGGCCGACGGGATCGGGGACACGATCCGGATCTCGCTCTCGACCTTCCACGCCGAGGAGGAGGTCAAGGTCGCCTGGGAGATCCTGAAGGCGCTCAAGCTGCGCGAGAAGGGCCCGGTGCTGATCGCCTGCCCGACGTGCGGGCGCCTCCAGTTCGACATGGACACGGTGGTGGCGGACATCGAGCGCCGCCTGGAGGCCTACGCGGACCCGATCGAGGTCGCGGTGCTCGGCTGCGCGGTGAACGGCATCGGCGAGGCCTCGCACGCCGACTTCGGCATCACGGGGGCCAAGAACGAGGGCCTGATCTTCTCCCGCGGCAAGCCGCTCAAGAAGGTGCCGCAGGAGCGTCTGGTGGACGAGCTGTTCGCGGAGATCGACAAGTACGCGCAGACCAGGCGGATCGACGTGAACGCCGCCGCGCAGGCCGAGGGCGCCGAGTGGCTCCAGCGGATCGAGGACGAGAACGCCGGCGAGCTCACGCCCGAGCGGCTCGCCAAGCTCGAGGCCGAGCACGCGCGGGCCGACGCCGACGCGATGGACGACGTCCTGCGGCTCGACGAGACCGCCTCGCCCACCTCCGGGCGCCGCTTCACCCGCGCCTGAGCGCGTCGTCGGCCTCCTGACCGGCGTTGATCTCAAGACGCGGCGGGGGCGCTGATCACCGCGTAGTGGACGGTGAACAACAGCCGCTCCGCGGCGCCCGGCGCGAGACGGTGCGCCGCCGAGCGCACCGCCCATTTGGCGGCGGCCTTGGGCTGGTTGCCGAAGAAGGCGTGGTGCTCGTAGGGGAGGGGGTCGGCGAGCTCCGCCCGCGCCTGGAGCCTCGCCGCCGCGAGCCACCCCCGCACGTCGTCGCGGCCCAGCTCGTGGAGATGGCCGATGCGGGCGGCCTCGGCGCGCTTCGCCGGCCTGCGGGCCGACCAGTTGGCCTCCAGCGGCACCTCGATCAGTACGTGCTGCGCCACCCGCGCCCCCTCTTTCAGGAGCGCCGCGGGGTCACGCACGTGCTCGAGCACGTGGGAGAGGACGGCCAGGTCGTACTCGCCGTCTGGCGCCGGGATGTGCTCGCCGTCGTATGCCTCGACCCGCCGCGCGACGCCTCGGTCGCGCGCGAACCCGGCGGCCTTGGGGGAGATCTCGAATCCGTCGAGGATGGGAGCGAGGCCGCGGGCCGCCAGCTCGGCGAGCAGCGAGCCGTCGCCGCAGCCGATCTCCACGATGCTCGCCGGCCGTACGCCCGCCCGCTCGCACAGCGTCATCGCGTGGTCGGCCTTGTTGCGCGCGCCGAGCGCCCGCCAGCGGCCCAGCCGCTCCGCCTCGGCCGGGTCGTGGCTCGTGTAGGCGTCGTCGTAGAACTCTCGCGTGCCGGTCACGCGGTCATGGTGGCAAGCCGGGCGACGACGGCCTCGGGCTCCTTGGTGATCTGCCGCCAGGTGAACCGGAGCACGCGGTAGCCGGCCGCCACGAGGTCGGCGTCGCGCCGGCGGTCGCGCTCGAAGGCGTGGCAGGAGCCGTGGAAGGCGTAGCCGTCGACTTCGACGACCAGTCGGTGGGCACGCCAGAGCAGGTCGGCCTCGTGGCGGCCGACTCGTACGTTCGTCGCCGGCTGTGGCAGCCGCGCGGCGCGGATCAGGGTCAGCAGCCGCCGCTCGGCCTCGGAGCGGGTCAGCGAGGGCTCGGTCTGCAAGGCCCGTTTGAGTCTCGTTGTGCCCGCGAGCTCCTCGTGCGTCGTCAGGCGGAGCACGAGAGCCTGCTCGACGGCTCTGTCGAGCTCTTGGTCGGTGAGGGTGGTGCCGATGTCGGCGAGCGTCCGTGCGGGCGTCGTGAGGCGCAGTCCTTGATGAACAGCGGCATTGAGGGAGAGCGTGCGGTGGACTCGGATGCCCGGGCGGGACGTGGCTCTGCCTCTTTGGACGGTGATGTGGACGTCGCCTTCGTGGGGTGGGCGGAAGCCCCAGATGGCCGCGGCGGAGTCGTGGCTCAGCGCGGCTTGGTCGCCGCACGCCAGCAGTGCCGCCATCTCCTTGCCGAGCGGCGCCTCGATCGGCCCGACCTGATAGACGCCGCGGTGCCGCCGCACGAGCCGCCCGTGCCGCACGCGGTGGGCGATGCCGTTCCGATCGACCCCTGCTGCGTAGAGCTGCGCGGTCGTGACCATTCCACGCTGCCGCCGAGCGAGCGCGGCGACCTCCCGATCCGCCAGTATTTCTTGACCATCGCGGACCCCGACGCGGCCGTGGTCAAGTTCCTCCTGCATAGCAAGCATTTCTTGACCACGGCGATCGGCGGTGCGGCGATTGACGGGAAACACGCGCTCCAGCATCCCGCCCAGCGGCCGATTCCGCTCCCTCGATGCCGAAGTTGGAGCGGAATCGGCACTGAAACGGCGCGAATCAGGCGACCGCCGCGTACCGCTCGGCGACCTTCGACCAGTCGACCGTGTTCCACCACGCGTCGATGTAGTCGGGCCTGCGGTTCTGGTACTTCAGGTAGTACGCGTGCTCCCACACGTCGACCCCGAGGAGCGGCGTCTGACCCTGCGACACCGGGTTGTCCTGGTTCGCGGAGCCGACGACGGCGAGGCCGGAGCCGTCGTGCACGAGCCACGCCCACCCGGAGCCGAACTGGTTGACGCCGGTGTCCTTGACCTTCGCCTTGAAGTCGCCGAACGAGCCGAACGCGGAGTCGATCGCCGCGCGCAGGTCGCCGTCCGGCTCGCCGCCCCCGCCCGGAGACATGGACTCCCAGAACAGCGAGTGGTTGTAGTGGCCGCCGCCGTTGTTGCGCACGACCTTCTGCTTGTCGGCCGGCAGCGAGTCGAGGCTCTTGAGCACCCCGTCGATCGGCTTGCCGTCCCACTCGGTGCCCTCGAGCGCGCCGTTCGCCTTGTCGACGTAGGCCTGGTGGTGCTTGTCGTGATGGAACTCCATCGTCGCCTGGTCGATGTGCGGCTCCAGCGCGTCGTACGCGTAGGGGAGCGGGGGAACCTCGTAGGGCATGTCGTCGGCTCCTGTCGGATGATTCGATCGGTCCCCTGGGTTCTATCACTAGGCTCTTCGCCTCCATGACCCGCCTCTCCACGTACTTCCTGCCGACCGAGAAGGAGGCGCCGGCCGACGCCGAGGCGCCGTCGCACAAGCTGATGGTGCGGGCCGGGCTGGTCCGCCAGCTCGGCAGCGGGCTGTGGACCTGGCTGCCCGCGGGCTGGGCGGTGCACCAGAAGGCCGTCCAGATCGTGCGCGAGGAGATGGACGCGATCGGCGGCCAGGAGATGCTGATGCCGGTGCTCAACCCGGCCGACATCTGGCAGCGCAGCGGGCGCTACGCGATCGACGAGGTGTTCAAGCTCAAGGACCGCCGCGGCGCCGAGATGGTGCTCGCCATGACGCACGAGGAGGCCGTGACCACGCACGTCGCGCCCGCCGTGCGCTCCTACCGCGACCTGCCGCTGATCCTCTACCACTTCCAGGTCAAGGAGCGCGACGAGCCGCGTCCGCGCGCCGGGGTCCTGCGCACGCGCGAGTTCATCATGAAGGACTCCTACACGTTCGACCGCGACCGCGAGGGACTCGACGCGGGCTACGAGAAGCACCGGATCGCGTACGACCGGATCTTCGACCGGGTCGGGCTGGAGTGGTACCGCGTGGAGGCCGACGTCGGCATGATGGGCGGCTTCGGCGCCCACGAGTACATGGCGCCGTGCCCGGCGGGCGAGAACGACGTCGCCCTCGCGCCCGGCTACGCCGCCAACGTGGAGGTGGCCCGCGCCGACGCCCGGCCGGTGGAGCTCCCCGAGGGGCTGTCCGAGCCGAAGGAGGAGCACACGCCCGGGCGGACCACCGTGCAGGACGTCTGCCAGGCGCTGCACGTCGAGCCCGGCTGCCTGCTGAAGGCCTACCCGGTGATGGTCGAGGACCGCGGGCTGCTGCTCGTGGTGGTCCGCGGCGACCACCGGGTCAACGACATCAAGCTCGCCAACGCGCTCGGCGCCCGGTTTCGGCCCGCCCGCGAGGAGGAGTTCTCCGAGCGGGTCGGGCCCGCCGGCTACATCGGCCCGGTGGGGGCGGACGTGCCGATCCTGCTCGACGACGCGGTCGAGCCCGGGCCGTACATCACCGGCGCGAACCGCGAGAACGCCCACCTGCGCGGCGTCGAGCCCGGCCGCGACTTCCCGTTCAAGCGCGGGGACGTGCGGCGCGTGGAGCCGGGCGACACGGTGAACGGCCACCCGATCCGGATCGAGCCGGCGATCGAGGTCGGCAACATCTTCAAGCTCGGCACGCGCTTCTCCGAGCCGCTGGGCGCGAGGTACCTGGACGAGGAGGGGAAGGCGCGGCCGATCTGGATGGGCTCGTACGGGATCGGGCCGGCGCGGATCGCCGCCGCCGCGGTCGAGCAGCACGCCGACGAGCACGGGATCTCGTGGCCGCGCTCGCTCGCCCCCTTCGACGTGCACCTGGTGGGCCTCGGTCGCGACGGCAGCGAGGAGCGGGCCATCGCCGACCGGCTCTACGGCGAGCTGGGGGAGGCCGGCCTGCGCGTGCTCTACGACGACCGCGAGGACGCCGGGCCGGGCGCGAAGTTCTCCGACGCGGAGCTGCTCGGCTGCCCGCTGCGGCTCACGGTCGGACGCCGGACGGTGGCGAGCGGGGAGGTCGAGGCGCAAGTGCGGCGCGGCCGCGAGGACCGCTCCGTGCCGCTGGACGGAGCCGCCCGGGCGGCGGC
>JBOGYU010000086.1:0-12733 GCA_050696935.1 Solirubrobacteraceae bacterium
GTCGATGCTCGTGTGCGGTCGCGAGCCGGCGCGCGGATGGACGTCCTGCGTCGAGTCCTTGCTGTTCAAACTGGGCCCTCCGGGGAGATTGGGGAGCGGCGCGCCGTCGAGGGCCGACGGTGCGTGCGGAGAGAGTCACCGCGCCGGCGCAGACCGGTCGTGACGGCGGAGCCGGAGCACGCGGGCGGACGGAGGCCAGTCTACCGCTGCGTCAGCGTGCTACGTCTGATCATCGGCGGCGCACGCAATCCCCTCAACCCGAAGGGCCGGGCGGGCGGCCGCCTGACGGGCATGACCGGCCCGCATCGCGCCGATCCGTCGCGCCCCGGCATGACGCAGATGCGCTCGCAACCGTGGTCGCCGGCCGGCACCTACGGCTCGAGCGCCTCGATCGCCTTCAGGTAGGCCTCGCTGAAGGTCGGGAACTGCGCGACGGTGTCGCGCAGCACGGCAATGGGGATCTCGGCCTTGATGGCGAGCACGGCCTGGTGGATCCACTCTCCGGCGAGCGGCGCGACGGCCCAGGCGCCCACGAGGATCTCGCGGTCGCGGTCGGCGATCAGGCCGAGCTCGCCGCGGGGATCCTTCTCGTAGGTCCAGGGGCGCGCGATCGCATCGGGCAGGCGCAGGCGCGCCGTGGCGATGTCGATGCCGCGCTCGCGGGCCTGCTCCTCGGTAAGGCCGACGGCGGCGATCTCGGGATCGGAGAAGACGACGCGCGGGATGGCCCGGTAGTCGGCGCGGCGTTGCCTGCCGGCGATGTCGTCGACGACGACGCGGGCCTGGTACATGCCGACGTGGGTGAACGGCATCACGCCGGTGACGTCGCCGATCGCCCAGATCCCGTCGCCCGCGCGGCAGCGGTCGTCCACCACGATGCCCTGCGGCCCGAGCTCGACGCCGAGCTCCTCCAGGCCAAGCTCGTCGACACGCGGGACGCGCCCGATCGCGACGAGCAGCTCTTGCCCCGACGCCTCGCCGCCGTCGCCGAGCCGGACGATCCGCCGGCCGTTCTCGGCGGCGATCTCCGTCGCGCCGGCGCCCAAGCGGAGGTCGATCCCATCCTCGCGCAGCACGCCGGCGATCAGCTCGCCGACGGCGGGATCCTCGCGCGGCAGCAGCCGGTCGGCCATCTCGACGATCGTCACCTCTGCGCCGAAGCGGCGCAGGAACTGGCCGAGCTCGATCCCGACCGGTCCGCCGCCGAGGACCACGACGCTGTCGGGGATGTCATTCAGGGTCGTGGCGTCGCGGTTGGTCCAGTAGCCGGCCTCGTCCAGCCCGGGAATCGGCGGCACCTTGGCGTCGCTGCCCGTGGCGACGACGATCCGTTCGCTCTCGAGCGTCTCGCCGTCGACCTCGACGCGCCGCGGACCGGTGATCCGCGCCGCGGACTTGTAGACGCGGACGCCGCTCTGCTCGTAGCCGGCGACCTGGCGTGCGTCGTCGAGGTGGCGGATCATGAAGTCGCGGTAGGCGGCGACGTCGGCCCACCGCTGCTCGGGCTCGGCGGTGCCCGCGGTGCGCTTAGCCTCGGCTCGGACCTCGGGCGGGCGCAGCAGCGTCTTGGACGGGATGCATGCCCAGTAGGCGCACTCGCCGCCGACGAGCTCGCGCTCGATCAGCGCGGTGCGCAGCCCGAGCTTCGGTAGCCGCGCGGCGGCGACCTCGCCGGCGGGCCCGGCTCCGATCACGATCGCGTCGTAGCGCTCCGGCACCGCGCTCACGTCCCCGCGCTCAGCGCTGCGAGGGAAGGGCGCCGGCGCGAGCCGACCATGAGGTCGCCGGTCATCGTCTTCACGTCGTGCGTTGCCACGTCGAGTACCTCCTGTCGAAATCGGCTGTGCAGCGCTCCGACCCGTCGGCGTGTGGCCGCTGTACCGGCTGCGTTCGGGCACCGACGCCCGGGCGCCCGGCCGGCGGCTCGACCACGAGCGCTCACCGCGTCACCTCGTGGGAGCGAATGCGATCGGGCCCTGCACCGTTGATGCGTTCCCGGGGCGGCGGCTTCTGGCAAGCGGTCCGCCGCCGGACGGCCGAGATGACGACGGCGCCGACCAGCAGCGCGGCGGCGACGATCGCGCCGACGATGCCGACAACCGTGCCGATGCCCACGCTCGCGGCGAGCGCGAGCAGAAGCGGAAGGCCGGCGCAGCAGGCGATCGCCACGACGGCGAAGCCGAGCGCGGCAAGGCCGCCGCCTGTCGAGTCCCCCGGCGGGGGGCGGTCGGCCATCAGCAGCCGTCGGCGTCGATGGTCCGGCAGGCGGCGACGTGCTCGGCGTTGTCGGCGAGCAGGCCGCGCGCGAGCCCCATGATCTCCAGGACGCGCGGGTCGGCGACCCGGTAGTAGACGGTGCGGTACTCGCGGCGGCCGGCGACGAAGCCGCACCAGCGCAGGCAGGCGAGGTGGTTGGAGACCTTGGGCTGCGGCTCGCCGGTGAGCTCGACGAGCTGGCCGACCGAGCGCTCGCCGTCGGCGAGCAGCTCGAGGATTCGCAGTCGGGTCCGATCGCCGAGGCCGCGGAAGTACTTGGCGACGATGTCGGTCGCCACCGGCTGCTCGGGGAGCTGGAACGGTGCTGCTTGTAGGGTGCTCATCGGCGGTCCTCCTCGAGCGCGGTGCCGAGCAGCTCGCGGTTGCGCAGGCGGGCGAGCTCGACGCCCTCGTCGATGGAGAGCGTGAATGTGGTCGGGTGCCGCTCGATCCACTGCCCGGCCGCCTCGCGCGACGCGAAGAAGTGCACGAAGTGGCAGAAGCTCCGGATGACGTCGCCGTCGAACGGCCCGTCCGGTCGCAGGAACGACAGGACTGCGGTGTCCGGGGTCATGCGGTGGACGCCGCGCGCATCGACCTCGAGCGAGACGGTCTGGCCGGTGGTCGGACAGGTCGAGGTCACGGCGGCCCGGCCGCCGAGGATCTCGGGGAGGAAGAGGGTGTCCCAGGCGCACCAGGCGTAGAGGGTCCGACCGCCGATCTCGAGCCGGTGTGGCATGTCCCGGATCGTCAGGCCCCAGAAGCCGATCACGGACCCGTCCTGGTCGCGGTAGACGGCGGGCCACCCGTCGAGCAGCTCTTGCACCCGCTCGAGCGGGAGCGCTGCCCGTTGGGCGACGCGCTCGGGCGCGACCGGCTCGCCCTCGCCGAGCAGCCGGTAGAGCGAGACGGCCGCGTGCTGCTGCTCGGCGTCGAGCGTTCCCATCGCGACGGCCACGTCACGGGCGAGATCATGCGTGTCGATCGTGTGCATCGATGCCTCCGGATCAGGCGGCGCAGCAGGAGAGCCTGGCCACGTCGCGGGTGAAGGTCTGGGCGGCGAGCTTGAGCGCCTCCGCCATGGTCAGGTAGGGCGCCCAGGTCGAGGCGAGCTCGCCGACGGTCATGTCGCGGTCGATCGCCAGCACCGCGGACTGGATCACTTCGCCAGCGCCGTCGGCGACGATGCTGGCGCCGAGCAGGCGGCCGCTGCCGGCCTCGGCGACCAGCTTGACGAGGCCGCGCGTGTTGCCGTTGACGAGCGCGCGCGGGACGGCCTCGAGTGGCAGCACGCGGCTCTCCACCTGCAGTCCTTGCTCGCGCGCCTGGGCCTCGGTGAGCCCGGCGCCGGCGATCGTCGGCGTGGTGAAGATGATCCGCGGCAGCGCCCCGAAGTCGAGCCGCTCGTCGCCGGCGCCGAGCGCGTTCTCGGCGGCGGCGGCGCCGCCGGCGGCGGCGACGTAGACGAACTGGGGCTGGCTGGTGACGTCGCCGGCCGCCCAGATCGACGGCACGCTGGTGCGCTGGCGGGAGTCGACGACGACGGCGCCGCGCCCGTCGGTTTCGACGCCGACAGTCTCGAGGCCGAGGTCGTCGGTGTTCGGCACCCGGCTCGTGGCGACGAGGATCTCATCGACACGCAGCTCGAACCGCTCGCCCGCGTGCCTGCCCGCGAGCACCTTCTCGCCGCCCTCGATGCGGACACGCTCCGTGCGCGCGCCCTCGATCACCGTGTGGCCGTCGTCCTCGAGCACGCCGCGGATCGCCTCCGAGACCTCGGGCTCCTCGAACGGAGTCACGCGCGCGACGTCGAGGAAGGTCACTTGCGAGCCGAAGTTGCCGAACGCCTGGCCGAGCTCGAGCCCGACCGCATTCGCGCCGATCACCGCGAGCCGCCTCGGCGCCTCGGTCACCTCGAGCGCGCTCGTCGAGGTCAGGTATCCGCTCTCCTCGAGGCCGTCGATCGCGGGCACCGCCGGGCGCGCTCCGGTCGCGACGAGGATCGCTCCCGCTGTCAGCGTCTCGCCGTCGACGGCGACGCCGTGCGGGCCGGCGAGCGTCGCCTGTTCCTCGCGCAGCTCGATGCCATAGGCGTCGAGCAGGCCGATGTACTTCTCCTGGCGCAGCTGTCCGACGAGCGCCGCCTTGCGCGCGACGGCGTCCGCGAGCAGCGGCGCGCCGGTGCGGTGCGCACGCTCGGAGTCGGCGAGCAGGCTCTTCGACGGCACGCAGCCGACGTTGACGCAGGTGCCGCCGATCGTGCCGTGCTCGACCAGCAGCACGCGCCGGCCGAGGTCGCGCGCGCGGATCGCCGCGGCGAACGAGGCGCCGCCGGAGCCGAGAACGATCAGGTCGTAGTCGTAAGCTGCCCCGTCGTTCGCGGAGGGCGGCTCGCCGTCGCGGCGCACGATCCGCCGGACGCTGTAGCGCGTGCCGGCGAGCGCCTCCTCGAACGCGCGCTCGTCGACGTCGCCGTGCGACACGACTGCGCTGCCGCGACGCCAGTCGACATCCGGTTCGCCGGCGCCGGCCTGTTCGAGCGCGTGCTCGACGTGACGGGCGCAGCCGTCGCAGGTCATTCCCTGGATCTCGATCTCGAGTCTCGTCATGCTGCTCCCAGAAGCAGATCAGAAACTGATGATATCGTCTGCGACCCATATCGTCCAATTCTGATCCGAGCGAGGTCGCCGACTCGCTGTCAGCCAGTCCCAAGGAGTGCGCGCCTTCGGCGGCCTGTCGCTCGCACCGACCTCGCATGTCCTCGAGTTGAACGGGCGCACGCTGTACACCTTGGTGCGCGCTGGACACCCTGTTCCTCCCGGAGCTGCTCGGCCGGCCGGCGCGGGTCCGCTCCACCTGCCCGGAGACCGGCCTGGCGATCTCGCCCACCGTCGACACGTACGGCCGCGCGACGTCGTGCCGCAGGCGGCCGTCATGTCGCTCCACGGCGTCGGCGGACTGGATCTCGCGGACGCGATCGGGACGTTCTGCTGCTACGTCCACTTCTTCGCCGGCGAGGACGCGGCGCGCGCATGGACCCGGCGGAGCGAGGACACCTATGTCGCGTCGATCGCCGAGGGCTTCGAGTACGGGCGCCTCTACAACCACGGCCGGCTCGGCGCGGCGCTCGAGGCGGCCGGCGCGTGACCGTGGGAAGGCGATCGCCATGATCGGTGACGAGCTGCAAGCGCCGATCAGGGGACGCCCGACGCGGCCTTCCTCACGGCAGGTCGGTTCGATCGCGTTGCGCAGCAGACGCGAGCCAGGCGAGCACCTCGGCCGCGTGCTCGTCCGGTGGGAAGACTGGATAGAAGACCTTCTCGATCCTGCCGCCTCGCGCGACGAAGGTGAGGCGCCGGTAGAGGCGCATCCCGGCGGCCTCGAAGATGGGGAGGTCGAGCGCCTCGGCGAGCGCGAAGCGCGCGTCGTTGAGCAGCGGATAGGGCATGCGCTCGCGAGCCGCGAACTCGCGCTGCTCCTCGAGCGGCTGGGCGCTCACGCCGAGCACCGTCGCGCCGAGACCGGCAAGCCGGCCGGCGTGGTCGCGGAAGGCGCAGTTCTCCGCGGTGCATCCGAAGGCGCCCGGGGTCTCCATCCAGCCTGGCGGGAGAGGCTCCCCGGGCACGCCGGTGCGAGGGTAGACGTAGACCACGACCGTCGCCCTGGCCGCGGACGCGAGATCGATCCGCTCGCCGGTCGTGGACTCCAGCGCGACCGCGGGAACGGCTCGGCCTTCGAGCCCGTCGGCCGTCCCGTCGTCATCCGGCGCGGGGAGGTTGGGAGGCAGCTTGCTCGTGCGGTTCATGGATTCGACGTTACTGCTCAGGCAGCACGGCGCATGAGGCCGGTGTCGCCCGGCGGGCGTGCCGCATACGTCCGCCGGGTGTCGTCGACCTCCGCGGCTGGGAACTGGTTCCGGTGGCGCCCAGCAGGACGCCGTCGCGATCCGCCAATTCGAACAGCCTGGCCCGCGCGTCGCGCTGGCGGGCGATCGCCTCCGCGAAGGTCTCGCCGCGACCCGAGCGGATCTCGATCTCGGACGAGATCAGCTCGCCGGCGACGGACTCCGCCAGCACCTCGTCACACGGGCGGCCCGTTGCAGCTCGTCGAAGTGGGGCGCAAGCGACCGGGTGCCGGGATCGACGATCGCGAGCTCCTCCTCGATCTCGACCGTGAAGTCTCGCGAGGCGTCGAACGTCGCCCGCACCCGGTCCATGTCCAGGGTGCTCACCGTTCCACGAAGCGGTAGCTGCGGACGGCGAGGCCGAAGGCGGCGCCCGTCCAGGCGAGCGCGGTCGCGGCCTGGGGGAGGTGGTCGGTGATCGGCAGGCCGTCGACCACGCCGCGGACGGCGTCGACTACGGCCGCGAACGGGATGACGTAGAGCACGGCGTCGCGGACCACGTCGGAGAGCCCGTCGAGCGGGTACATGATCCCGGCCAGCATGAACACCGGCGTGAACAGCGCGATGTTGAGCTGGTTGGCGGACTCGGGCGTGCCCATCGCGCCGGCGATCGCGAAGCCGAAGCTCACACCCGTCAGCACCGCGATCGCGACCAGCGGAGCGATCCAGGCGAGCTGCGCGGTGTACTCGATGTCGGCGCCGAAGGCCACGGCGAGGCCGAGCATGACGACGGTGGCGGCCAGCGCGGCCACGAGCCGCGCGAGGATCTGCGCGGCGATGAACACGCCGGGGGAGATCGGGGTGACGGCGATGCGCTTGAGCACGCCGGAGGCGCGGTAGCCGGCCGCGGCGCCGACCGACCCGTCCTGGGCGAAGTGGGCGCCGATGAAGGCGGCGTTGCCGATCGCGACGAAGCTGAAGAAGTCGACGCTCGAGGCGCGGTCGGCGAAGCCGAAGCTCAGCTCCTGCACGAGCGCGTAGATGCCGAACAGCAGCAGCGGGCTGACGACCCAGAACAGCACCGTGTCCTGCGAGCGGTAGAACAGCTTCAGGCTGACCAAGAACAGCGGTCGCAGAGCGTGCATCGTTCTCAGACCTCCTTGAGGCGGTAGGCGCGGGTGGCCAGGACCGCGAGCGCGATCAGCCACGCCGCTGCGACGAGCAGCTCGGGGCCGTAGGCGCCGATGCCGGCCCCGTCGAGGGCGATGCCGCGCAGCGTGTCGAACGGCGCCACGAACGGGATCGCGTACTGGACCACGCTCTCGAGCGCGTCGGGGTAGGCCTCCAGCGGCCACATGGCGCCGGCCAGGAACAGCAGCGGGATCGCCATCATCACGTCGAGCGTGTTGGCGCCCTCGGGGGTGCGCGTGATGCCGGCCCAGATGAAGCCGATGCTGAGCCCCATCAGCACGACGATCGTGACCGGCACGAGCGCCCATGCGAGGTTCGCACCGACGTCGATCGAGGCGCCCAGCAGCTTCGCGGCGCCGAGCACCGCGATCATCTGCGCGACGGCCAGGGCGACGCGCGCGAGCACCTGGGCTGAGATGAACTGAAGCGACGAGATCGGGGTGACCGCGAGCCGCTTCAGGACGCCCTCGGCGCGGTAGCCGGCGGCGGCGCCCGTCATCCCGTGCTCGGCGGTGTAGGTGATGTACCACGCGGTCGCGCCGACCGCGATGTAGTCGAAGAAGTCCACCGAGGGCGACCCGGTCTGGAACTGCAGCCGGTCGTAGAGGGCGATCAGCGCGGTGAACAGGACCGGCGTCACGAACGCGACCCGCAGCGTGGACGGCGAGCGGAACAGCATCCGCGAGCTCGCCAGCACCAGGTTCCTGGAAGCGTGCACGGTCAGTCCCTCAGGGCGCGTCCGGTGAGGTTCAAGAACACGTCCTCGAGCGTGCCCGGCAGCACTTCCAGGGCCCGCAACGCGACGTCGTGGCGCCGCGACCAGGCCAGGAGCTCGAACAGCGCGCCCTCGTGGTCGGGGCCGCGCAGCTCGTACGCGTAGGCGCCGGCGCCGTCGACCTGCGACGTCCTCGTCTCGGCCGCGTGCTCGACGCCGCGCAGGCGCTCGAGCTCGGCCACCGCCACCACCCGGTCGGTGGCGAAGCGGATCTTGCCCGTACCGGCGAGGCGGGAGATCAGCGCCTCGGTGACATCGATCGCCTGGATCTCGCCGTGGTCGATGACCGCAACCCGGTCGGCGAGCAGCTCGGCCTCCTCCATGTAGTGGGTGGTGAGCACGACCGTCTTGCACTCGTCGCGATTGATCGCTCGGATCAGCTCCCACACGGTCCGGCGCGCCGCCGGGTCCAGGCCGGTGGTGGGCTCGTCGAGGAACACCACCTCCGGGTCGTTCACCAGCGCGGCGATGACCGAGAACCGGCGCGCCTGGCCACCGGACAGCTGGCGGACCTGAGCGCCGCGCTTCTCCAGCAGGCCGACCCGTGCCAGCAGTTCCTCGGGCTCCCGGCGCCGCGGATAGAACGACCCGAACAGCTCGAGGATCTCCACCAGCGTCAGGTAGCTGAAGTAGGCGCCGGCCTGGAGCTGCACGCCGATCCGGCGCTTGAGCTGCTCGCGGTCGCGGACCGAGTCGAGCCCCAGCACCGCGGCCCGCCCGCGCGTGGGCTCGCGAATGCCCTCGATGATCTCGAGCGTGGTCGTCTTGCCGGCCCCGTTCGGCCCCAGCAAGCCGAACAGCTCGCCACGGCGGACCTCGAACGAAAGCCCGTCGACGGCGTTGAAGCTGCCACCGCCCGGTCGCGCATAGGTCTTGACCAGGTCACGGACCTCGACCGCGGGCGGCCGCTGGCCGGCCGTCGCCGCGGCCGGATGGGCGGTGGTCTGCGGCCGCTGGATGTCAACAGCGTGATCGCGCATCAGGCTGACCTTACGTTGTATGGCATGCTCGTAAGCTAGCGACTGACGCTGTAAGCTGTCAAGAGAAGGTCAGATGGCAACCACCGACGCTCGCACCCGCCCCCGCCCGCCTCTGACGCGTGAGCGCGTCCTCGGCGAGGCGCTTCGGCTCGTCGACGAGGACGGGCTCGAGGCGCTCACGATGCGGCGCCTCGGCAAGCGGCTCGGGATCGAGGCGATGTCGCTCTACCACCACGTCGACGGCAAGGCGGGCCTTCGAGCAGGGATCGTGGACCTGATGTGGGAGGAGGTCGAGCGCTCGGTCGAGGAGGGCGACGACTGGAAGCACGCGCTGCGCTCGCTGGCCACGCGCCTGCGCGCCCTGGCGGCCGACCATCCACACGCCTTTCCGCTGCTGATGGGCGCCAGCTCGTTCGCCGAGCCGATGCTGCGCGCGCTCAGCCGGGGCCTGGCCGTGCTGCGCGAGGCGGGCTTCGACGACGATCGCTCCGCGCGCACCCTCAACACGGTGGTGGGCTACGCCTGCGGGTATGCGGCGATGGAGCTGTCCTTCCTCGCGACCGGCGTGACCGCCACGCGCGGCGCCGACCAGCTCGACAGCCTCGTCGAGCTCGCGCGCGCTCTGCCACCGGACACCGCACCCGAGCTCGTCCGCGTGGCCCGCGACTGCTGCCTGTGCGACATGGACCAGCAGTTCGAGTTCGGGCTCGACGCACTGCTCGCCGGCCTCGACCCCGGCTGCGAGACGCTCTGATCGGCTCGGCGGTTGAGAACGCGGATCGAGACCGTGGACATGCCGAGCGGCTCGCCGGCTGCGCCGACGACCTCGACGAGATCGACCAGCACGAGGACGGCTTCGACATCGGCGGCCGCACCAACGCCGTCCACCGAGGGGACGCCCTGCGCCGCTCGCTGACGTGAGCCGTCCGTCGTCCGCCGATCCGCTCTTCGTCGAAACCGTCGTGCTCGACGGCATGTGGCGCGTACCGGACGACCGCGTCGAGGACGGTCGTCGCTACCGCATCGCCTGGTTCGACCCGCCGTTCCGGCCGCCGCTCGACGAGACGACCCAGGCGCTCGGGATCTGCTTCACCGCCGATCGCCGGATCGTGCTCGTCACGTGGAACGGCGAACACTGGAGCCTGCCCGGCGGGAGCCTCGAGCCCGGCGAGACGCTCGAGCAGGCACTCGCGCGCGAGGTGCGCGAGGAGGCGTGCGCGCGCGTCGTGAGCAGCAGGTACATCGGCTGCCAGCGGGTCGAGGAGCTCGACGGCGATCGCCTCGCCTACTACCAATCCGCTTCTGGGCCCGGGTCGAGCTCGACGAGCTGGGAGGCGCCCGAGACCCTCCGGCGCCTCCTGCGGGACTTTCTGGTTGCGCCGTCACCGCGACGGCCCATCGCGTGACAGACCGCCGCGGGCGTCGGCTCGGCGGCCCGTCACACCGATGCGCGTAGCACGTGAGCTGACGGGCCCATCTCGTCGCGAATCGTCAGCGGGGTGCAAAGGTCCAAGGCGGCGATGCCGTGGACAACTGCGAACAGGAATCGCTACGACCTCGTCGTGCTCGGCGGTGGCACCGGCGGGATCGTCGCGTCGCTGATCGCCGCCCGAGCCGGTGCTCGCGTCGCGCTGGTGGAGCGCGATCGCGTCGGCGGGGACTGCCTGTGGACCGGCTGCGTGCCCAGCAAGAGCCTGCTTGCCGCCGCGGAGCTCGCGCACCGCATGCGTCATGCAGACAGCGTCGGCCTCGCTCCGTACGAGCCGGAGATCGACTTCGGCCAGGTCATGGCGCACGTCGAACGCGCGATCCGCACCATCGAGCCCCAGGACTCCCCTGAGCGTCTGCGGCGCGAGGGCGTCCACGTGATCGAGGCGGAGGGCCGCTTCGAGGCTCCGGGGATCGTCGTCGCCGGCGGCAGGTGGCTGCGCTGGCGGCGCGCGATCGTCGCCACGGGTTCCAGTCCCGCCCTGCCACCGGTCGAGGGACTGGCGGAGGCGGCGCCGCTGACGACGGAGACGGTCTGGCAGCTGCGCGAGCTGCCCGAGCGCCTGGTCGTGCTCGGCGGCGGACCGATCGGCTGTGAGCTGGGTCAGGCGTTCGCTCGCCTCGGCGCTCGGGTGACGGTGGTCGAGCTCGCCGACCGGCTGCTGCTCAAGGAGGAGCCGCGCGCAAGCCGGCTGATCGCCGACCGCCTGCGCGAGGACGGAGTCGACGTCCGCATCGGGCGGCGCGCGACGCGCGTGGACGCCGGCGGGCTCACCGTTGAGCGTGCCGCGTGGGAGATCGAGACGATCCCCTTCGACCGGATCCTCGTCGCAGCCGGCCGCTCCCCACGCACCCGCGAGCTGGGACTGGAGCGCGTCGGCGTCGAGGTCGATGACAGCGGCGCGGTGATCGTGGACGCGAACCTGCGCACGACCGCGCGCTCCGTGTACGCGGTCGGGGACGTGACCGGGCTGCTGCCGTTCACGCACGTCGCGGCGCATCACGCCCGCGTGGCGACACCCAATGCCCTGTTCCATGCGCGGCGGAAGGCAGACGACACCGTGCCCTGGGTGACCTTCACCGACCCCGAAGTTGCGCGGATCGGTCTCACGGAGGCGGAGGCCCGCCGGCGTTGGGGCGACCGGGCGCAGGTGGCGACCGCCGAGTACTCCGAGCTGGACCGCGCGATCGCCGGCGGCCACCCGTACGGCTTCGCCACGCTCGTCGGCGATTCGCGCGGCCGGCTCGTCGGCGCAACGGTGGCGGCCCCCGCCGGCGGCGAGGCGATCGCCGAGCTGACGGCATGGGTCTCTCGACGCGCCGGCATCGACGCCGTCTCGAGGACGGTGCACGCCTACCCGACGCTGGCCGAGGGGCCTGCCCGCGCCGCGGACGCCCACGTGATCGCGCGCTTCGCGAGACCCCACGTCAAGTCGCTGACGCGAGCCGCGCTCGCACTGCTGCGCGCGCTCGGCGGGCGCGCATGATCGCGGCCGTCACGGCGCGACCTGACGGCTGAGTTGCCACCGACGCCTGAGCGCCGCTCGTGCGCGAGAACGAGGCGGCCACGAGCGCCACGGACGCAGTCCACCCGACGACCAGGAGAGCGACGCCGGTGCGGCGGCGAGACGTGCCGGCGAGCGCCAGGCCGGCAGTGCGCACAGCCGTCGCTGCCCGCGCCGCGCGCAGCACATCGACCCGCGGTGGTCGGGCACGACCGAAGTACACCGCCACCGCGTAGACGAGTCCCGTGCCCAGGCGCATGAGCTCGGCGCCGGCGACGATAGGCGGCAGCCAGCCTCGCCGCAAGCCGCCTCGCAGCGCGGCGGCGGAGAAGCAGGCGTCGACGAGCCCCTCCAGGTCGCGCCCGGCGCGCGTCGGTCCAGCGCGCCGGGCCAGCGGGCCGTCGAGCGCGTCGGTGGCCGCGGCGAGCGCGCACACGAACGGCGTCGGCGAGTCGAGCGCGACCGGCACCAGCCACGCGCGGGTGAGCGTGAGCGCGTCGGCCGCGCCGAGATTGCGGGGGCGCCCGTCCGCGGTCTCGATCATGCCCAGATGCCAGTCGAGCATAAGGGCCGTGGCGGCCCACCAGCTCAGCCCCTTGCGCAGGCGGCGCCGGAACGGGTCGGCGCCCGCCGCCGCCAGCGCCAGCCACGCGACGGCGCCAGCACAGGTCCAGCGGCGCGCGCGGCGCGCGAG
>JBOGYU010000087.1:0-12715 GCA_050696935.1 Solirubrobacteraceae bacterium
CGCTCGGGCTCCGGCGGCGTGCGGGCCAGCACGCGCCGCTCGAGGTCCGCGGACGGCTCGAGCGGCGATAGCGCGGCCAGCGCCTGGGGAAGCCGGTGGACGGCGGCCTCGAGCTCGCGCACTCGTGCGCGACAGTCCGGGCAGCTCGCCAGGTGCAGCTCCACGTCTGCCAGCTCCTCGGGCTCCAACGCGCCGAGCACGTAGGCCTCGAGCTGCTCGTCGCCCTCGTGCCTCACCGCAGGCCTCCTTCCCCGTCGCCGTCAAGCGCCGCGCGCAGCTTGCCCAGACCCAGCCGGAGACGCTTCTTCACCGTTCCCAACGGCCAGCCGAGCGCCTCCGCGATCGCCGCATGACTGAGGCCGCCGAAGTAGGCGAGCACCAGCACGCGCCGCTGTTCGGGCGGCAGGCTCCCCAACGCGCGGACCACGCCGTCGCCTTGGGCCCGCTGTGCCGCATGCTCGGCCACGTCGACGCGTACGTCGGGCGCCTCGGCCAGCAGGTCGTCGACTGGGTCCAACAGCACCAGCAGCTGCTGCGCTCGCCACGTCCGCAGGTCGTCGCGCACGCGGTTGCGGGCGATCGTCATGAACCACGCCCGAAACGGCGCGCGGTCGGGGTCGTAGCGTCGCGCGTGGCGCCAGAGCGCCGTGAAGACGTCCTGCACGACCTCCTCGGCTCGCGCCGGGCCGACCAGGTGCGCGGCGAGCACGTACACCTCGCGCCCGTAGCGGCGGTACAGGCGCTCGAACGCGCCCGCATCGCGCTGCGCCACGCGCGCCACGAGCGCCTCGTCGCTCAGCTCGCGACCGGGCGCGATCCTGCCCGTAAGGGTGCCCATGGCGGTGCGCGGATCCAGCGCCCTCATGCGCGTCAAAGCGTACGCCCTGATGTGGTGCGTCTCGCCGGAGGATCCACCCGGCTGCCGCCGAGAGGTATGGAGTCGACCGGGAGTACCTGCCGACCCCGCCGCCCCCGTGCTAGCTAGCTGACTAGCTATTCATCCACACGATCTACGGGCTGTTGCTCGCTCCGCTCATGGGCGGGTGCGCGCCGGCTCGATGCGGAACACCGCCTGGGCGCCGTAGCTCTGGACCCAGACCGCGCCACCGCCGCTCGTGATGTCGTACGAGCCCGCGCCGACCGGCATCTCCCCGATAAGCGCGCCTGTGGCCTGGTCGAGCTGAGACACCGTCGCGTCGGCGTTGTTCATCACCCACAGGAAGCCCTCGCCGAGGGCGATCGCCGACGGCCGGCGGCCAACGCGGACGCGGCGCACGACCTGGTTGCTCGCGGGGTCGATCCGGACGATCACGTCGTCGTCGGCGCTGGCGACCCAGACCCCGCCGGGGCCGATCGCGACGTCTGACGGGCCGGCGATGCGCACGCGCGCGGCCACGGCGTTGACCTGCGGGTCGATCCGCACGACGCCCTCGCGCCCGGTGACCCAGACGCCGTGGGAACCGGCCGCCAGCTGCCGCCCGCCGCCGGAGGGACCGATCGGCACGGTTGCCGCGACCTCGCCGCTCCGGGCGTCGATGCGCGCGACGGTGTCGTCGCGGTCGCTGGCGACCCAGACGGCGCGAGCCGTCAGGGCGACGCTCGAGGGGCGGTCGCCGACGGCGATCGTCTGCAGGAGCCGTCCGGTGCGGGCGTCCAGTCGCGAGACCGTGTCGTCCTCCGCATTTGCCACCCACGCGTCGCTTCGGTCGACCGCCACGCGCAGCGGGAAGCGGCCGGTGGCGCTGGTCCTGACGCGCAGCGTGCGGGGGTGGATGCGCGAGACGGTGGCGTCGTCGCGGGTCGCCCAGACGGCGCCGGCGCCGAAGCCGACGCCGGTGGGACCGGCGTCGAGCGGGACGACCGCGGTCACCTTGCCCGCCCGCCGCGTGGACGGCTGGGGCTCGACCGCGGCGGGCCCGGAGGACGCGCGCGCGGGCGCCCCCGGACGGGCGCGATCGCCGTTGTCGCCGCCGCCGCAGCCAGCGACCGCGGCGGCCACCACGAGGGCGGCCGGCAGCCGCGGGCACCGAATCGCGTTCAGCGCCATGGTCCCCAACCGTCGCGCTCGTGGTGTGACCGCGTGTGCGCCATGTCCGTCTGACCGCCGCCGCGCCGGATCCGGTTCGCGCCGAGCAGCCGGCCTGAACCGGCGCAGGCGAGCAGGAGCTGATGGCCCATGGTGGTGGATGACGCGGATCAGGGGGCGCGACGTGGGCCCGCAGTCGGGGGCACCCGTCGGCGTGGCGCTACGGTCGGCGGCGCTGACTGGGCGTCAGGTCGCCGTCCACGTAGGCCGACAGCCGCGCGCGAGTCCATCCATGCTGCGCCCATCTCCCGATCCGCGTCACGCCCTCTTGGACCCGCGGCGCGCCGGTTCGTTTCGCGCTCGGCGTTCGCGAACCCGACCGATCGTTCGGAGGTCTAAGAAGCATGGCCCACCCGTCGCGAGCGGTGTGTCAGCTCCTGGCGGCGACCCTCGCGTTCGCCGCATGCGGTGGCACGGACCGAGAGCCGGCGCCGTCGGGCTTCGGGCGCGGCACGGAGGTGAGCTACGCGACCAGTGACGGCGTGAAGATCAGCGCAACGCTCCGCCTCCCGCCGGGCCGCGCGCCGCGACCCATTCCTGCCGTTGTGCTCGTTCACCAACTCGGCGGGGATCGCCACGACTTCAACGCTCTGCTGCCGGCGCTCGGCCGTGCCGGGTACGCGACGCTCGCCTACGACATCCGCGGGACCGGTCGCAGCAATGGGATGGTCGACGGCACGGTATTCCGGCCGGGCACCGACCGCGCCGCTTACGTCGCCATGATGCCCCGTGATGTCACCGCCGCCCTGCGGTATCTGCGCGGGCGGCCGGACATCGACGGGGAGCGGATCGCGGTCGTGGGATCGAGCTGGGGCGCCAACGTCGCGATCGCCGCGAGCCGGCTGCCCGGCGGTCCGGCCGCCACCGTCGCGGTCTCGCCGATCGCCGACACGATCGCCCGTTCCGTGCAGCGGCGCGGGCGGCCCCGCGGTGTGCTGCTGATCGCCGATCGCGCGGAGCTCGGCTCGGCGTGGGAGCTGGCACGCGGCTTCGGTCGCCCTGGGCGCGTCGCGCTGGCCCAGCGCGAAGGCCATGGCGTGATGCTGCTGCCCGACCGGGCGGTGCGAGCGGAGATCCTCGATTGGCTCGCCCGTCTGATGGATGGCGAGCGCACGGCGGTCAGGTGAGCGGCCAGTGCGAGGGTGACGCGGGCTCTCCGTTCCGCTGCGCGGAGGCGGACCTCTTCAACCCGGACGTCGCGGCGTCGGTCCAGCACGCCGGCGGCCACGTGGTCGGGGCCGACGGCAGGTATACGGTGGGCTCGTACCCCAGCGAAGGGAGCACGGCCGGCTGCGCGTTCGGCGACTTCCTCTGCGCAGGCCTGATCGACGCGCGCGAGGCGGACGTCCATCTCGTCGTCCGGACGCACGGGCCGGCGCTCCCGGCGTTCCTGCCCCGCCAGTTCAAGACGTTCGCCGGGGCCTGCGCGAACGAGCCGCCGTAGGTCGGCGGCGGCGGACCCAACACGTGCCAGGAGCTGCAGTTCGCGGTCCACGAGACGCTATAGGCGACGATCGCGTGGGCGGTCGCGGCGGCGGCCGCCCAGCGCGTCGGACGGTCATCGTCCGGCCAGCCGCGACCACCACGGGCGACGGAGGGCTCGGGGCTGAGGGTCGGCCAGGCGCAGGTGCAGTCGGTCGGCGAGCAGGGCCGTGGGGAACGCCCCGATGACGCACGTGGTCGGCGTTCCGGCGTCGAAACGGATCAGGGTCGGCAGCGACCGGATGCCGAACCGCTCGACCAGGGTGGGCGCGTCGTCGACGTCCACACGGACGAATCGGATGCCGGGATTGCAGCGTGCGAGCTGTTCGACGGCCGGCTCGAGCGCCCTGCAACCGCCGCACCAGGTCGCGAAGAAGTCGACGACCACCGTCTCGTGTCGGAGCACCGCCTCCTCGAAGCCGTTCTCGGGGACCGTCACGATTCTTGGCATGGCACCGCTCCGTCGCTCGCGTGTGCCACTTGGATCCGCCGTGGCCGCCAAGGATTCCTGCCGGCGTCGATCCCAACACTGTCGTCGGGCCGACAGTTGCCCCGGCCCCGCCGACTGAGTGGGTAAGGCCCATCGAGATTGCGCACGACCTGTCTACGGCGAGAGGAGACAGCATGACTTCGCCAACCGACATGGAACCGAGGGCGGGCGTCGGTCGGACGCTCGGTGTCGGCGTGGTCGCGGGCGCCGTGGCTGCGATGGCCATGGCCGCGTTCGCGATGATCGACAGCGCGACGGGCAAGGACGCGGGCTTCTGGACCCCGCTGTACCACATCGCCGCGCCCTGGATCGGGGTCGACGAGATGGAGACCTCGATGCAGCGAGCGATGAACGGCGAGCAGTTCTTCGCGCTCGGTCCCGCCGCCGCCGGCTTGGCCACGCATCTGGCGGTCGGCGCGGGGTTCGGGGCCCTGTTCGGGCTGCTTGCGCGGCCGTTGCGGCTGCACGGCGTGCCGGCGGTGCCGGCGGGCATCGCGTATGGCCTGGCGGTGATGGTGGTCATGGGCTTCGTCGGGCTGCCCGTCGTCGCGGAGGTGATCGGCGGCGGTGCGCCGGTGAGCGACATGGCGACGATGGTCGGCTGGGGCACGTTCGCGGTCGAGCACTCGCTCTTCGGGCTGGTGCTCGGGTTGTGGCCGCTGGCCAGGGCGCAGGATGTGGCGGCCAGGCCGCTCCGGCGGGAGCGCGTGCGGCACGAGCCGATGCACGCCGCCCGCTGAGGCCGCAGCGCAGGCGGACCCCGACGAGCGGGGCGCGGGCCCGGTCAGCGCTCGCGCTCCGCGATCACGTTCAGGGCATCGGGGTCGCGGATGATCACCTCGCCGTAGCCGACCTGCACGTGGCCCTCGTGCTCCAGCTCCTTGAGCACCTTGTTCAGCGACGGGCGGTGGACGCCGAGCATGGCGGCGAGCGTGTCCTGCGGGAGCTCGACGCGGCCCGCGGTCGCCTCGTCCAGGAGCAGCCGTGCAAGTTGCGTCGGCAGCGATCTGCCGACGAGCTCCAGGATCCGCGCCTGGCTTCGGTCGAGGCGAAGGGCGGCGCTGGAGAGCCAGCGGCGGGTCACGGCGGCACGCTCGCCGAGCAGCCGCTCGAAGGTGCTCGCGTCGATGGACAGGCAGAGCGTGTCCTCGACCGCCCGAGCGGTGTACGGCGGAGACTTGCCGAGGATCAGCGCGATGTCGCCCTCCACGTCGCCGGGCCGCAGCATCTGCACCACGGCGCGCCGGCGCGCGGGCCCGACCGCCAGCTCGATCCGCCCGCTCCGGACGATCCACACGCCCGCCGGGGCATCTCCTTCGGAGAACAGGATCGTGCCCGGCCCGACCTGCCTCGGCGTCATATAGGCGGCTAGCACCGCGAGGTCGGCGGCTGCCAGCGGCGCCGTCTCGGCGCGGCCGACGCAGCGAGCGACCCACGCTGCCTCGCGGATGAGGCGGTCGGACGGGCGGCGAAACGGCAACACGGACATCCGGTCAAAACCTCCCTGCGCACGCTGCGCAAAGCCGGCACCGCGATAGACCCTCAACACTCAGTGGCGGTTCAACGACCGCGGGCTGAATCGTCGTCGTACCGGCACGGGTGAGAGCTGGAGAAGCCGGTCCCGACGCCGGCCCGACCAAGGCGCGGCATACCGGCCGGGCGGTGCCCGGTGAGGGTCGAGAACCGTTTCGGGGCTGCGCCGGTCGAAGGGGGCACTGATCCACGGCACTGGCGCGCGGATCTCCGGGTTCGCGCGTCCGGTCGAGACGCGAGGAGGGGTTCGATGGAGACGTCCAGCCAGGAACGGCTTGCGCTGAGCCGGCGCAGCCTGCTCAGTGGCGCCGGCAAGGTGGCGCTCGCGGGCGGGCTGCTGGCGCCGGTCGCGGTGACGGGGGCGGCGCAGGCGGCGCCGGCGGCGGGCACCGGTCGCACGCCGACGCCGAAGGGCTTCGTGAAGTACCTGGTCTACATGATGAACGGCGCGTTCGACCCGAGCACGCCGGCGCCCGACACCGGGGAGTTCTTCCAGACCGAGGTGATGGGGCGCTCGGCGGAGGAGATCGAGGCCGATCGCCAGGCAGCGATCGCGTTCTACCAGCGGCGCTTCGGGCTGGACTTCTCCGGCGGCGACACCGACGGGGCGGCGAGCTTCGGACCGTTCATGGACGCCAGGCGCAACGAGTACCGCGCCTACACCGTCTCGGCCGAGAACGTCCCCGCCGAAGGCTGGTTCGTCGACGGCGGCGGCTGGATGGTGCAGATCGGCGCCGGTGGGATGACCCTGCGCGGCAGCTACGGCGGCGCCGGCGGCCAGGCGGTCCCGCAGGGCAGCGGGATGGTGTTCGGCGAGTACTTCATCCATCGCCCGAAGGGTCGGAGCGCCCGGCTGGATCCGATCATCATCCACTTCGAGTCAGAGCGCCCGATCATCGGACGGCCGGACGGCATCACCTCGTTCCAATGCGCGCTCTCGCATCCCGAGTGGGGGGAGGGCGTCGCTGAGGGCGTCGCCGTGCCGCCGCTGCTGCTGGAGGACGGGCGCGTGAAGGTCGCGGTCCGCAACGTCCTCACGTTCCCGCCGATCTAGCCGCCTCGTGGGGACGGGTCGGGCTCCCGCCGCCCGGCCCGGCCCCGCCCCCACGGTGAAAGGCTCAAGCGCGCAGGCGCCGCGCCGATCCCATGGTCGTGGCGCCGTGGCTTCACCGACGATTGATGTGGGACGCGCATTCCGCGGACGAGTCTGCGGCTATGGCGCGCGCCGCCATCTATCTGCTGGGGCTCAGCGGAATGCTCGGGCTCACCGCCACCGCCGCGATGACCGCGATCACCGGACGTCTTCCGGCAGGAGCGCTGCTGCCGGCGCTCGGCTGCGCGCTGATCGGCGCCGCGCTGCTGGCGTGCTTCGAGCGGCTCTCGCGCGAGGCCGTCGATGCGGCGCTGGGGTGCGGCACGCTGCTGAGCGCCACGTCGCTGGCGCTGGGCGGCGACGCCGGCACCGGCATGGAGGTGTACTTCCTGTGGGCGGTGCTGTTCGCGGCGTTCTTCTTCGACCGTCGCCGTGCCGCCCGTCACATCGCGCTGACGGGCGTGGCGTATGCGGCGGCGCTGGCCGTCGGCGAGCCGGCGGGCCTGCCGGCGCTGCGGTGGGTGTTCGTGATGACCGGGGTGACGCTCGTGGGCGTGCTCGTGCGGTTGCTGCGCGAGCGCTCCGACGCGCTGACGGCCAGGCTCGTAGCCGTCTCGCGGACCGATCCGCAGACTTCCCTTCTCAATCGCCGCGGGTTCCTCGAGCGCCTCGAGGAGGAGGTCGCCCGGAGCCGGCGGTCAGGGCGGCCGGTCGCGTTGATGATCGCCGACGTGGACCGCCTGCACGCGCTCAACGACGAGCACGGTCACAGCGCCGGTGATCGGGCGGTGGCCACGATCGCCCATACGCTCGACGAGCACCGGCGGGCGACCGACGTCGTCGGGCGCATCGGCGGGGACGAGCTGGCGATCATCCTCTCAGAGACGAACGAGCAGACCGCGCTGATCGCGGCCGAGCGGCTGCGGCGGCTCGTGACCGACGCGTTGCGCAGGCAGGGCCTGACGGCGACCGTCAGCGGCGGGATCGCCGCGCCGTCGTCGCAGACCGGCACCGCGGAGCAGGTGCTCAACGCGGCGGCCGCGGCGGTCACGGCGGCCAAGCGCCTCGGAGGCGACCGCACCGTCGTGCACGCCCCGGAGGTCGCCGCGATGCTGCGAGCGGTCGAGCATGAGCCGGCGGCCGAGCTGCACCTCGCGACGCTCCTGACGCTGGCCGAGGCGCTCGACCTGCGCGACGGCGCCACGGCGCGGCATTCCGTCACGGTGGGTCGCTACTCGCAGGCCATCGCCGAGGCGCTCGGGCTCGATGAGCGGCGGGCCGAGCGCGTCCGGCTCGCGGGCGTGCTGCACGACATCGGCAAGATCGCGATTCCCGACGCGGTCCTGCGCAAGCCGGGACCGCTGAGCGAGCTCGAGTGGGGCGAGATGCGGCGTCATCCGGAGCTGGGGGCGAGGATGCTCAGCGGGCCCGGTCTGCAGGATGTGCGGTCCTGGGTGATCGCCCACCACGAGCGGCCCGACGGCGGCGGCTATCCGCGCGGCCTGCGCGCCGACGAGATTCCCCTTGAGGCCGCGATCCTCGCCGTGGCCGACGCCTACGAGGCGATGACCGCCGACCGGCCGTACCGCCGCTCGATCGGCGAGCCGGCCGCCCGTGCGGAGCTCGGGCG
The DNA here is from genome assembly GCA_050696935.1 of Solirubrobacteraceae bacterium. Classification (GTDB taxonomy): domain Bacteria; phylum Actinomycetota; class Thermoleophilia; order Solirubrobacterales; family Solirubrobacteraceae; genus DASSUW01. The sequence continues at coordinate 8,315 of JBOGYU010000087.1, forward strand.
CCACGCCGGCACGCAGTTCGACGGGCGCGTGGTGGACGCGTTCCTCGACTGGCTCGCCGGCTCGGACGAACGGCTCGCGGCCTGACCGAGCGCATGACGGCCGCTTCACGAGGATCGGCACTTGTGAATCGGACGTCGCCGTTCGGGGTCAGATATGCGCGAGACCGACCAGCGGGAGGACGACGTGAAGGCAGCCATCATCCTGTTTGCCGACACCGATCGCCCCGAGGGCCTGGGGCGGCTGGCCAACGCGCTCACGTCCGCGCGCGAGTTCCTCGAGGCCGGCGACGAGATCGCGGTGATCTTCGACGGGGCCGGCGTCAAGTGGGTGCCGGAGGTGGCCCGGCCGGACCACAAGTACCACGGGCTCTTCGAGGAGGTCCGTGGCGCCGTCACGGGTGCGTGCGTGTACTGCTCGCGCGCCTATGGCGTCACGGACGGGGTCGAGGCGGCGGGCGTCCCGTTCCTGGATGAGTTCCGCGGTCACCCGAGCATCCGCTCGCTGGTGGGGAGCGGCCATCAGGTGATCACGTTCTAGGGGAGCTGCGGCGACCGCCGGCGGGCGTCGTGCGCCACCGCCAGGCCGCCGACGACGATGCCGACGGCGATCATCAGCCCGTGCCAGGCGATCGTGATCGGCCTGAGCTCGATCGTCGGGTCGATGCCGATCGTGATCACGGATGAGAGCACGGTGGACTCTGGCGCATCACGGCTCAGACCCCGAGAAATCCGCGAGCGGTTCAGGTGCGTGCTGCCGGGTCGACCCCCGGCCTTCACGCTCGCATCCCATGAGCCCGGGTCGGGGACCTCGAGTTCTTGAATCGTCGTGGGCCCCGGCGGGTCTCAGGACCGGCGAAGCGGAGCGGCATGAGCAGGCGTCACGGCGATCGTCCGGGAGACGATCCATCGGGTACGTGCTCGGCTTCGGACAGGATCTCGAAGGGGAGATGTACGTCGGCACGAAGCGAGAGACTGGCCCGGCGGGAACGACCGGACGACGCATCGACGAAACGCGTCCTCGCCGGGCCCTCCGCCGGGACCGACACGGCGGCCGCGAGAATCGTCCGCGCCTCCGGCTGGTCAAACCGGATGAGTATGAATCACCGCGGAAGCCGGCTCGCGCGGCTCGCCCGTTGGTGGGCAGTCGTGCTCGCTGCGGCGGTGCTGATCGGCATGGCGCTCGTCCTGGCGATCTCGGTGCTCGGCGACGGGCGCGGCAGGGGCGAGAGACCGCCGGCTGCGACGGCCGCCTTGCCGTCGGCCCGGATCAGCGCCGACCTGCCGACTCTGCATCAGGTCCAGTTCCAACGGGAGATCCGCTTGGGCTGGAAGACCGACTTCTCCAAACGCATCGTCCCGATGACCCACTTCCTGCGTGGCGGGCCGCCGCGCGACGGCATCCCGCCGCTCGACCGTCCACGGGTGGTCTCGCTGCGTGCGGGCGATCGGTTCCTCGATCCGCGCGAGCCGGTGATCGCGGTCGAGGTCGCCGGTCGGGCGCGCGCGTACCCGTACCGGCTGCTGATCTGGCACGAGATCGCCAACGACGTGCTGGGTGGTCGTCCCATCGCGGTCACCTACTGCCCGCTGTGCAACTCGGCGCTGGCGTGGGCTCGGACGGTCGGCGGCCGTGTGCTGCGGTTCGGCACGACCGGCAACCTGCGCAACTCCGACCTGGTGATGTGGGACCGCGCCACCCAGTCCTGGTGGCAGCAGTTCACCGGCCAGGCGCTCGTCGGGTCCTACGCCGGCACCCGGCTGCGCCCGGTCGACGCCCAGACCCTGAGCTGGGCGGACTTCAAGGCGCGCTATCGCGGCGGTGACGTGCTCTCCCAGTCCACCGGGTTCGACCGGCCGTACGGCATCAACCCGTACCGGCGCTACGACGCGCCCGACGGCCGGCCGCTTCGCTTCAACGGCCGCAGCGATGGCCGCCTGCCCGCGATGGAACGCGTGGCCGCCGTGACGATCGGGGATGACACCGCGGTGGTTCCCTTCAGCACGCTGGCGCGCCGGCACGTTGTCCAGGCCACCATCGGTGGCACGCCGGCCGCGGTCTTCCACAAGCGCGGCGTCGTCTCGGCACTGGACGGCAGCTCGATCCCCGACTCGCGCGACGTCGGCACCGCCGCCGCCTTCGACCGGCGCCTTGCCGGCCGCACGCTGGACTTCGCCGCCCGCGGCGACGGGACCTTCGCCGACCGCCAGACCGGCTCCATCTGGGACGTCACCGGCCAGGCCGTCGCCGGGCCGCTGCGGGGCGAACGGCTCGTGGCGCTGCGCCACGACGAGCCGTTCTGGTTCGCGGTGGGGGCGTTCCATCCGCGCGCTCGCGTCCTCTGAGCGACGGGCGGGGGCGCCGAGCCCGATGCCGCGGCGGAACCGCTGCCGCGGCGCTGAGGTCCAACGGGCGATGGACTGGACCGTCTACTGGTTCATGCTGCCGGTCTGCGTCATCGTCGCATCGGTGGCCATGTTCAGCGGCATCAGCGGAGCCGCGCTGCTCACGCCGATCTTCCTGATCGGCTTCCCGCTCGCCGACGTCCCGACGCTGACCGCCGTCCAGGCGATCGGCTCGGCGCTCTTTCTCGAGACGTTTGGCTTTGGCTCCGGGGTCGTGGGCTACGCACGCCGGCGCCTACCGGACTACCGCCTGCTCGCGCAGCTCGCCGTCGTCACGGTCCCGCTCGGGATCGTCGGCGCCGCCCTGGCACGCGATGCGCCCGCCACCACGCTCAAGGCGATCTACGGCTCTGTGATGTTCGTCGTTGCCGCAGTGCTGATCGCCGAGGCCGCCAAGGCCCGCGTCCCGCCGGTGGCGGGCGGCAGTGACGAGCCGGTGGCAGCGCCGCCACCGGGGAGCGGCGCGACCGCGGGCAGCCGGCGGGCGTGGCGCGCCCACCAGTGGGAGGAGGACGGCATCCGCTACATCCGGGCCCGTGACGGCACGATCTTCACGTACCGGCCGCGTGGGGAAAGGGTGACGAGGCTGCTCACGGGCACGGGAGCCTTACTCGCCGGTCTGATCTCGACTGGAGTGGGCGAGGCGACGATGCCGAGCCTCGTACGGCGGGTGAAGATGCCGGTCGCAGTGGCCGCGGCGACGTCGACACTCGTCGTGGCGAGCACCGTGGTCGGCGCGGCGGCGACCCATCTCGTCCAGCTCGCCGCCGAGGGCGGCCTGTCCGCCATCCCCTGGAACCTCGTGGTGTGGGCGGTGCCCGGCGCCGTCGTCGGGGCGCAGATCGGAGCCCGGCTCCAGGGTGTGTTCGACGAGCGCCGGACGAACTACTTCTTCGGCGTCTTGTTCGTCGCGATCGGCGCGGCCTTCCTCCTCAGCTTCACCGTCTTCAGCTCCACGTTCCAGACGGGATGAGCAGCGCGGGGGATGCCGCGGCGCGTCAGGCGGCGACTCGGTCCTGGAGAACGATCTGGCCGCCGCGCCGCGGGATGAGGGTCGTTCCGGACAGGCGGGCGCGCTCGGGTCGAGCGTGGCGCGGACGAGGGCGGTAGCGCTCGAGTACCACGCGGACGAGCGCCTGCAGGGTCTCCTGGGCGAGCGTCGCCCCGAGACACCGTCGCACCCCACCGCCGAACGGAATCCACGCCGCGGGATCCGGGCGCCGGTCGACGAACCGCTCGGGGCGGAACGCGTACGGCTGCGGGTGCGTGTCGGCGCGCGTGTGGACCAGCAAAGGCGCAGCCATGACGATCGTGCCGCCAGGGACCAGGTAGCCGCCGACGTTCGTGTCCTCCGCCAGTTCGCGGATTGCGTCGATGACCGGGGGGCGGACCCGCAGCGCTTCCTCCACCCAGGATCGCACGCTCGCGTCATCGCCACTCGCGGCGGCGTCGCGCGCGCGCTCGGCCGCTACGGGGTGGTGAGCCAGCAGGTGAAGCAGCCACGATGCTGCCGTCCCGGTGGTCTCGTGACCGACGAGCGCGAGCGCTCGTACGACGTGCACGGCTTCACGGTGCGGGACCGGACGCTCGTCGCCGCCACCGGCCAGAGCGGCGAGCACGCCGGTGGTCCGAGGTTCGCCCCGCATGCCGGCGGAGAGGATGGCGTCGAGCGCGGCGAGGCGCCGCTCGAGGGCCGCCTGCGGATCATGGCCCCACCTCGCCCGCGACAGCGTTGGTCCCCAGAGCGCCAACCGCGCCTGCCCTTTGAGGAGGCGCTGGAGCCGGCGCTCGAGGTCCTCGAGCTCGACGTCGCGCAGCCCGATGGCATGGCGCACCACGACCTCGAAGGCGAGGGCACGGGTGGCCGGCAGGGTCGTGAACGGCCGCCCGCGAGGCCACCGCTCGACGTGCCGGCGAACGATCGCCTCGATCGCGCGGCGGTCACCGGCGGCACCGCGAGCCGAGAACGCGCGGAGCAGCCGGCGGCGCTGCGCCCGG